>JAQUSE010000106.1 GCA_028715235.1 Candidatus Omnitrophota bacterium
TATGTCTTCCAGCTTCACTTCGCGTCCTCCAAGCCCGTAGATATAATTCAATACCGGCTTATTCAAGCCTTTATCGATCCTTCGGCTTTGCTCAGGATCGATGCTGAGCGAAGTCGAAGCATCAAAAAGGCCCGCCTTCACTTCCAGGCATAGGGGCCCTTCATGCGCGTTCATCGAATCCGACCTGTCCATGACCGCTATCGCCTTTAACCCTTTAAGCGCTTCGGCCATCTCTTCCTTTGGGAAAGGCCTGAATACCCTGGGTTCCAGAAGCCCGACTTTCTGGCCCTTGGCCCTCAAATTATCTACGACCACCTTGGCGGTACCGGCTGTGGAACCCATCGCCACAATAGCGCGCTCGGCGTCGTCCATCTTATAATTCTCGAATAATCCGTATGACCGGCCGGCCTTGTCCTTAAAATCTTTTGCGACATCCAGTATTATCGACGATGCCTGCTTCATACCCTCTATCGCCTGCCTCTTATGTTCAAAATAATAATCGGTAAGATCCAGAGCCCCGACGGTGATCGGGTGGTCGAGGTCGAGCAGGTAGTGCTCCGGTTTATACACTCCTATAAAATCCTTTACATCCTGATCGTCCAGTATCTCGATGCGCTCCATCCCATGGCTTATTATAAAACCGTCGGTCGTGACCACTACCGGCAGTTTCGCTTTCTCGGCTATCCTGATCGCCTGTATCATGTTATCGTAACCTTCCTGCGAATTCTCCGAGAATATCTGGATCCATCCGGCGTCCCTCACCATCATCGTATCGGAATGGTCGCAGTGTATATTGATAGGGCTCGACAGCGCCCTGTTAACATCGGCTAATACTATCGGAAGCCTTAAGCCTCCCGCTATATAGAGCATTTCGGCCATGAGCGCCAGGCCCTGCGAGGAAGTGCCTGTCATCGCCCTGCCGCCCGCCGCGCTCGCGCCTATGCAGGCGGACATCGCGGAATGCTCGCTCTCGACCGGAACGAACTCAGTGTCCACAACGCCGTCGGCGACGTACCCGGCGAATATCTGGACCACCTCGGTGGCCGGAGTTATGGGATACGCGGCGACCACGTCAGGATTTACCTGGCGCATCGCCTCCGCCATCGCCTCATTACCGGTCCTCGCGACTATCTTCTGCTTAGCCATTTACTGTTTCTTCTCCAGCGCTTCACGTTCCGATATCATCTTAATAGCTTTGCCTTTTACCGGGCACTCGTGCTCGCATATGCCGCAGCCCTTGCAGTGCTCGTAATCAAAACCTACCACTTTGCCGTCCTTTACGATAACGGCGGAATCCGGGCAATATATCCAGCAGGTGAGGCAGCTTATGCATTTTTCCGGGATCAGGACGGGCCGCTTGCTTCTCCAGTCTCCTGTCTTGAAATCCCTGGCAGTGCCGCCGCCTATTATAAGGTCTCCGTGCGGAAGTTCCTTCCAGCCCGGTTTTTTCTCTTTGTTTTTAGCCATTATATTTCTCTCATGTTACGTAAAGTTAGAGAAAGTTAATTAAGGTTACGTAAGGTAATTTTAGTCTTTGCAACCTTATGTAACATTCGCTAACCTTATGTAACCTTCTATGAGCTTTTCACTTCGTTATATGCCCGCTCGATAGCCTTCAGATTACCTTCTATGACTTCCGGCTTGGATTTGAATTTCTTCTCAAGCTTCTTCTTCGTATCCTCCATCATATCCTTGAAATCCAGTATGCCCGTCGCCTTAATAAGCGCTCCAAGCATCGGAGTATTGGGTATTTCCCTGCCGATCGTCTCCTTGGATATCACCGAGGCATTGACTGTGAAGACTTTGATATTTCCGGCTACATTCAATTCTTTTCTGACCTCGGCGGGCGACTTACCTGTATTAATTATAATAACGCCGCCGTCCGGGATACCCTCTGTAACGTCTTCGGTGTCGATCAATGTGGGGTCCAAAACCGCTACTATATCGGGATTAGTGACGCCTGAATGCATGAGAATAGGCTTTGAGGAGATGCGGTCGAACGAGGTCACAGGCGCTCCCATCCTTTCGGGACCATACTCCGGGAAGGCCTGTATATATTTTCCTGACGCAAGTGCTGCGTCAGCAAGTAAAAGGGCGGCCGTCTTTGCACCCTGGCCGCCCCTTCCATGCCAGCGAATTTCAACCAAATCTTTCATTATGCCTTAACCTTAACAGATGTTGTAGCTGCTATATCGTCTTCCCGGCTACTACCGGCTTCTCTTTTCCGGCGATCGATAGATAGAATATCATGAATGCCGCCATCATGACAACGCCGAGATATCCGTTTATGGCGCTGGTGACAACAGACATGAGGATCCTGCCCAGTCCGGCGGGCAATACTGCCGTTATTAAACCTACCACAAGGCCTACCGCGAAACCTATGCCCAATGATATAAGTATGAGGAGCACAAAAAGCAGAAGCAGCCAAAGCACTCTGGCAAAAGGCTTCTTGGCGACTGCCAGGCTTCTCTTCATGGCCTCGATGGCTCCGACCTCGTCGCAAACAAGCGCGTACGGCGACAATGTCAGCGGAATGAAATACAGGAGGGCCGTTATGATGCCTATGGCTACAGCTATCGTGACCGCTATTGCCGTAACTACGGTATTATTGAGCGGAACGACCATTGCTATTATAAGTCCTATGACCAAAGCCACTACCGCGACGATCAGTATTATAAGAATGCCCAACACCAGAAGACGCAGGTAGTACTTCATGCCGTACGAAACAAAATTCGACAGCTGCATCTTGCCGGCCTTAATGGCGTCCCTTACAAGCCCTATAGTCGCTCCCTGGAAAAATATGCTTATCAGTATGAACACGATGCTGAATATGACAGCGGCCACCGGTAATTGAGGCGCTGCCGCTCCTGCTTCGGCAGTAGCCGGAGCCGCGAACGGCATACTCGTCAAGCTTCCGATAAGATTGAATGCAAACAAAATAGCCACTAACATGATATTCTTGGTAGCCAAACCAAAACCCTTCTTGATCGCTTCCAATATACCTACCATATGACCTCCGATTTGCTGTAGTCTCACTCAGTCGACGAGGGACTACATTTAAAAAGACTCTCACACTGGCATCTGCCACTTCATTTAAAGCGAATAACTTAACAAATATACCAGATAATGTCGTAACTGTCAAGGCTATTAACCAAAAAAAGACCTTTTAAGCAAGTTCCGTCCTGCCTTCGAACGCCTTGGATATGGTCGCCTGGTCAGCGTATTCAAGGTCTCCTCCGACAGGTATCCCATAAGCCACTCTGGTAAGCCTGGCGCCTGAACCTTTAAGGGCCTTTACAAGATATAGGGCCGTGGCCTCGCCTTCCGTATTGAAGTCCGTAGCTATTATTATCTCCTTGAATTTCTCTCTTTTTACTCTCTCAAGCAGCTCTTTTATCTTAAGATCCGATGGCCCTATACCGTCCAATGGAGACAATGACCCGAGAAGGACGTGATATATGCCGTTGAAGTTGCGAGCTTTCTCTATGGTGACTATATCGTTAGGCTCTTCCACTATACATAATAGATGTTTATTCCTGGACGCACCTTTACAAATCTCGCAGACCTCTTCATCGCTAAGATTATTACAGACCTTACAGAACCTTATAGAGTCTTTTACCTTTATAATGGCTTTTGAAAGCGATTCGGCCTCGCCCTTGGAAGACCTTAGTATATAAAACGCCAGCCTCTGGGCGCTCTTTGGCCCGATGCCGGGCATCTTGGAGAACTCTTCTATGAGCGCTTTCATCGAACCGGGGAAACCCGCCATTGTCCCTTCGCCTTTCTAAGAGGATTCACCGGCAATATCGCCGCCGAATACCTCCAGGGCCGACTTTATTATCGGGTCCACTTCCCCGCCCGTCTCTTCATCGCCGGCGGAGCCGCTGCCTGAATATCCGTTGCCATTGCGGCGCTTATGATCAGCCAGTTCTACCAGCGTCAGGACGACCCTTAGCTCCATATTAAACTTATCCTTGATACCCTCTTCTATGAGCCGCCTGTTATCTAACGATTCCAGGACTTCTTTATGGAATTGGCAATCTTTGGGGAAGCCTATCGACAGTGTCTTCGCCTCGAGGCTTACAGGATACCCTTCCTGAAGATACGAGGCGACCGATATCTTTTTGGCCCTTATATAATCGATCACTCCCGCCCAACCGCTCAGCACCTCTTCGAAGTCCGGCGAAGAAGCCTGTTTTTCGGGCGCCGCCTCTTTTACCTGTGCGCGCGGAGATTCCGGCTCGCGTTTCGTTTCCGGGGTTCGAGGCATCTCCTGGACACGCGGGGCCTCCGGGGCTCGCTGTGTCGTTAACTTATTGACCTTATCGAGGATCTCCGTCAGGGGAATCATGGGACCGGTCTTTGCCAGTTTTATCATGGCCGCCTCGAGGGGAACTCTCGCAAGGCTCGACTTTCTTATGAAATCGATCGTGTTCGATAACGTATAGATAGCATATAAAATTTCTTCAATGGTAAAATTACCCGATTCTGAATGGTATCGCTTCACCTTCTCGGGACTCGTATCTATGAGCGACGAGGCGTCTTCGCTTATCTTTGCCACAGCGAGGTTCCTAAAGTGTTCTATCAGGCCCAGGACTGCCTGAAAAACGTCTTTGCCTTCGTCCACAAAAGCGTTGATTATCTTAAGCGCGCCGGCGGCGTCCTTCTCTTTAATAGCTTTTGACAGGCCGAAGAGGACCTCATCCTCGACGACGCCGAGCATCTTGGATACGTCCTCCGCCCCTATAGTGTCTTTCGCGAACGACACCATCTGGTCAAGCGTGACCTGGGCATCCCTCAAACCGCCTTCGGAATATCTCGCTATAAGAAGAAGCGCATCGTCCTTTATCTTCAGTTTCTCGCTCTTCACGATACTCTTAAGGCTCTCGAATATATCCTTGGCCGATATCCTCCTGAAATCGAATCTCTGGCAGCGGGACAGTATCGTGGCCGGGACCTTGTAGCTTTGGGTCGTAGCGAAGATGAACTTAACGTGCGGCGGCGGTTCTTCCAGCGTCTTCAAGAGGGCGTTAAAAGCGGCGTCTGTCAGCATGTGCACTTCGTCTATTATGTATACCTTGAACCGGCCTCTCGACGGCAGGAATTTAACATTCTCGCGCAGGGTCCTTATCTCGTCTATCCCCCTGTTCGAAGCGCCGTCGATCTCCAGCACATCTATACTGGAAGAGCTCGTTATGTCTTTACATGAAGCGCACGAGCCGCATGGTTTGTGGGTCGGGCCTTTTTCGCAGTTGAGGGCTTTGGCCAATATCCTGGCTGTAGTCGTCTTGCCTACTCCGCGCGGCCCCGCGAATAGATAGGCGTGAGATGTGCGGCCCTGCGATATGGCGTTCTTAAGGGTGGTCGTTACGTGCCCCTGGCCTATTATATCGTCAAAAGTCTGGGGCCTGTATTTTCTTGCGAATACAATATATTCCATAGCAGGTAATAAAGTATCACGTCAGGAGAGTAAAATCAATACAAAACGAATTACAAAACTAATAGGCTTACTTCGTCAGATCCCAACTCACGTTCTCTTCGCTAAGAATAAAGCTTGCCTTAGTATTCGGAAGCTCGGCGTCCGTTACCTCTTTCCTGAACCTGCCCTTGGAAAGCGCTGTAGCAATTGCCTGAGAATGGCGCCTTTTCCCTATAAGTCGGGCAACCTCTTCCACAAGACCTGCGGTTTGGAGATCGACTAGAAACCTTTGAATTGGACTTCTTTTAATCACGACTAATATTCTCATTGAACTCACCTCCTCTTCACTACATTATAAGCTTACCATCAGATTGCGTTTTGTCAATATATTATATAAGTAAAAC
>JAQUSE010000107.1 GCA_028715235.1 Candidatus Omnitrophota bacterium
AGCCTGGTCCTGATAATCGCCGAGTCTCATGGTCTTCAATGCCTGTGTTAGGACGGCCTTTACGCTTGTCGGTTTTATCGCATCGATCAGTGCCCGGATAAACGACTCCTTGGTCATCGTCTGCGTTAATTCAAGCTTCTTTATGAACATGACAAGGTCCTGGTCGGCTGCCGTGCGGGCTTTGGCAAGGCAAGCGTCTCGCAGAGAAGCTACCGACACATAATTCTGAATATTTACTGTCGCAAGTATGCCGCCGAGCGTTATCTGTGAATAGCTCGCACCCAGGGACGTTAAGAGCTTCTTTACGAATTCATTGTTCGATAGCGCCGCGCCGGCCGGCGAGGTAATCCCTTCAGCCGCGATCAAAAGCGCAAGCTGCGTCTTGCCCGCATTACGCGCGATCGTTTGAAGCGAATTGCGGAGTGTCGCAACATCGGGGACATAATTCAGGTCGACAGGCCCCAGGATATCGAGAAACTCCATAAGGTGGCTGGTCCCCTGCATTGATTCGGGGATCGACGTAAGCAATATGGTATCGACGGATGCGACGAGGCCGGGACTGCCGGCTTCTGCCGCAACATTTTGGAGGGCCGTCCTCATCTTAATACAATCGTTGAGATCCAGCGCTCCGGAACCGACGATAACTGAAGCAAGGGTCGCTTTCGTCAGATCCTCATCAAAACGAGCTGTTTCATAAATACCGTCAAGAAGCCTGAGGCGGTCGGCACTCAGAGTGACGGCTACCGTATTTAACGTATCGATACTGGAGACGAGGCCTTTATAACCCTCCGACTCACTAACACCCTGGATATCAGACAGCTGCTCGCAGGCAAGCTTGTTAATGTAGGTCGCGGTATAGTAATTTGCTTCATGGGAAGCATACTTCCGCGCGTTGGATTCGGCGGGCGCGGTCAGGCCTAGGCGTGCGCTGACCGTATCGAACATCGAAACAATATCCGCAAGGTCCCCTTCCTGTATCTCTGCGGTCTCCACGTTGTGCAGGATCGCATCATTCAATACATATTTCTTCTCGATGCCGTCAAACGAAGACATCATATCGGTCGCTTGACTTTTGAGACCGCCTGCAAGATCCTTAAGCCCTGTGATAAATTGCCCGGGATCGAAAACCGTCGTACCCGGCACCGGCGTTGTATAAAGAGGCAGGATCTCGGCAAGATAGGTCTTGGTATCGATGTTAAGCCCTCTAAAGATCGCCTTGAAGGAATCCAGATAGCCAAGCGCGTCTTCGGGCATGAATATTTCGTCGGTATCATCGATCTCGTCGCCGTCAGAATCGATCGTGGCGCGCACCGGCGGATGCTTATCCGGGTCCAGAGGATTGGTCAACGCCGTCTTTTCTTCGCCGTCAGAGAAACCGTCGCCGTCGGAATCGGCGGTATTTGGGCCAAGCCCCATCCGCGTCTCTTCGTCATCCGTTATGCCATCGCCGTCAGTATCATCCTCGGTAATTTCTGCCGGCACACTAAGCGCGTCGACCGGGCTGGTATTCTTCGTTTTTTCATAGCCGTCTGAGAATCCGTCACCGTCGCTATCGGCGGCATCACCCCTGGACAAAGTACCGAAGTAATCGATTATCTTCTGCCAGGTATCCAGATCTGCGTTCATCGACAAGGTATCGATCCGGTCCTCTGACAACTGGTTTTTGGTATATGCCGTATAGACCAGAGCGATAAACCGTGTCGTGTCATTGGCCGGATCGGAAGAACGCAGGGCCTCAAACGCGCCTGCATTGAGCCATGTTGTCAGTATTGATCTGACGGTCGCCTGCTGCGAAGTTGCCGCACTTCCTAGTCCAAGGAGTTGTTTTACCATGGCCTCTTTTTCGGCATTAGATGCCTGACAACCGAGTTGGTCCGTATATAAGGAATACAGATTGTCGGCATACGACCGGGCGATCTCTATACTCGCAACGCTGGCAGCCTGCGCCAACAGGATATTTACCGCCTTTACTTCTTCGGCCATCCAGGCGCTCAAGGTCATTCCTTCGGGCTGTGCCGTAGACACCAGAGACAACGCGCCGTAAGCGCTGGTATTCAGTTCATCGATCCATGTTGCGGTCTTAAGAAGATTTATAAGTTCGCCGCGTCCGTCCTCGGCTGCTGCCTGCACGGTCGCCAGATATTTTGCCGAATCGGCATCGGTAATGGTCGCGCCGGTAAACGCCTTGTACACGAGCGAGACAAAAGCCTCATCGCTCATTGAATCAAAATCTCCGGCCAGGAGCCAACCGCTTAAAAGCTGTGCGGAGATCAGCCGTTCAGGCATCGGATTTGCGCCGTCGGAGCCTAGGATCGCGGTGACTGCCTCTAGAAGTTCTTCACTGGTCGGCTGCCGGCCCTGGGCAGTCGAGTACACATTGACAACATACGATCGCGCGAGTGTTGCGATCTCTGATTGGTCGAGACCGGCTCCTTCCTTAAGCGCCAACGTACCTTTCAACACCAATTTCTTCCTGAGGTCGCCCAGACATGCCTGCCCCTGCGTATACGCCTTTGCGATCTCGCCGCGGCTGGTGCGTATTTCGGCTGAATTGTAATAGCGGTCGCTTGCAAGATCGGCCTCCCAGTATGCCTGCCGGATCAGATCAAGGATGCCGGATGAATGCCGGAAGAGGAGATCTGCTTCCTCCATATCCTCGATACCGTCAATGAGCGTCCGTGCGATACCGAGCATAGTGAGATTTTCCTGTGCCTCACGTGCCCGATCGTTTATCCGCGCAATCTCGTTCTGGAGCATTGTCGCATTCACTTCGATGTTATCCTTTGCCCGGCAGATATCATTCCACAAAACCGTCGCTTGGTCATAATCGGGATCGCTTTCGTCCATTGCCAGGTAAATCTCCCGGGCGTCATTGTATGCTTTAAGGGCCATGGATGTCATATCTTGAGGCCGGTAAGGAGCCGCCAGTCTTCCGGCCATATCGCGCAGGGCTTGAATAAAATTCCCGGCCTCTTCTATTTGCTGATATGCGGTGACGACCGGAGCGGGTTTTGCCAGAATGGCGGCATCGGCGTCACTCAATATCTTCGCCAAGGCAGCCTTTTCAAGAAGCGCGCGGGTAAGCATCGCCTTAAACCGCGAATCGGTTGCGCTCATTAAACGCTCAGCGCTCTTAAGAGAGTCACAGATTGACGCCGCCGTCGAGTAAATATCGGCAATAGCCGCGCGTAGATTTTCGGCCTGCACCTTGCCCGTTGAGATGTCCTGAAGCGTATTAAGGAGACCATCGGCGGTGGTCTTATAGTTAGCGATGATTGCATCGGGCGAACTGCCGAGTATATTATAAATGACCAGCGAATCCAAAACGTTCATCACGCCGTCACCGTTCAGATCGTAGCGCTCGGCGTTATCGACAACCCTCTTAAGGCGTAGAAAATCGGTATTGTCGAGCCTCGCGTCTTTGTCAAAATCAGCGTTCAGGATATTTTCAGGCGTAATACCCATGCGGCCGGCTTCGATGACATCGCTTATGAAGCCGATATCCGCTCCCGTTACTTCGCCGTCCCCGTCCAGGTCCTCATAATAGATCAGAGCATCGGTAAGGTCCTTTTCATCCTGTTTATTCACGATACCGTCGCCGTTCACATCGCTGGCGATCATCCAGGCGGTTGGCATGACCGCTCCGTGATAAAGTATCGCCCGTAAATTATTGATTATCGCAAGGTCCTTGCCGTCTATGCGGCCGTCGCGATTCAGGTCAAATCCTCCCGACAGATTGGCCTTAAAGGTCTCATAATCGCTGCCGTCGACAACACCGTCAAAGTTCGCGTCGGCGTTGCGTATATCCTGGAGCGTAAAACCGTATTTGTTTATAAGTTCCGACGCAGCCTTAACGCAGGCGACATCTTTCTCATCGAACCCGCCGGTAGCGATCAGGAGATCTTTGGCATTCAGGACCCCGTCGCCGTTATAGTCAAGACGCGAGAGGCCCATGACAAACATATCGTTCGTGCCCATACCGCCCTGGCCGATGATGTTCATAAGTGTCGTATAATCCGTTGAATTCGCAATCGCAAGGTATTGCCGGTCCTTATTAACGTCTTTTGCGTATGCTATAGCGCCTTCTATAAGCTTGACATCTTCATCGTTCACGATCGGCCGGCCGTTCTCATCGAAATCGCCGGATATGTTCGCCCGCGCTATCTCGTCCTGGGTTATTGAGGCCCTGAGACGCATATAGCGGTCTGCCAGTTTCATGAATTCGAAATCCGCCGCATCGATCACCGGACCGTTCACGGTACTGTTAAAATCACGGCCGGCAACCAGATTTTTGTTTCCGTCATAATGCGCGATATCGTATTTCCAGGCATTTTTGTACATTACCTTTAAGTCGGCAAGGTCTTTATCGTCTATTTTTCCGTCCTTGTTGACGTCATACTTCATATATCCGTCGGGGTTCCTGGCAAAGACATCGGCCCGCGTCTTGATGTCGATTGAGTACTCATCTTTTAACGTCTGCCGGATCTTTTCGGATTCGATAGTATCCTGGAGCCGGATGTAATCGTCCATGGTCAAAAGATCGTCACCGGTCAGATCAGCGGCCCTGGAAAGGTTAAGAAGCTTCAACATCCAGTTTTGCGCGGATGCCGTATTGAGCGGGTCAATGAACGGGCAGTCGCTGAATTGGACGGCGCGCCTGACCATTTCGATGATATTGTAGAGATTCTTGTCGGCCCCGGTCAGCTCTGCCATCCCTTGAGCGCGCTCGTAGGCGACGATATCGTCCCAGAGCGTCATACCGTTGGTGTAGGTTCCTGCAAGATAACCGGCGATCACATTGACATAATCGGGAAGTGTCGAATACGCAACCGCAGGCAAAAAGGCAAACGTTTGTTCGGGCGTTAAGGTGCCGTGCACGCTCGAAACGAACAATTTTTTATAGATCGTCAGATCGTTCTTATCGATCTTGCCGTCAAGGTTCAGGTCAGCACGCATATATGTCGGCAAACTGATGCCATCGAACGTCGATATCGATGAATACCGGCCCCGGCACAGGAAGAAATTCTCAAGCTCATCAAGATGTGTAACGGCGTTGGCCGGGATAACTTCGTCTTTGGGGTCTGTGCTCGGAGAGCCGTCGGGTTTTGGGAAATACTCAGCGTTCAAAACCTGCTTGTACACCTCAAGCATGGTCGTCGACAGATAATTAACCGCTTTCCCGACGTCCGCTATGCGGGAAAGGTCCCTGACCGTCAATTCACCGTCTTCGTCGACGTCAAAGCTCTTATATGAATCCGCCGTAAAATCGTGGTCCAGGAACCATTCGGTGAGCGGCTGGCCGGCGCGGAGAGAGCCGTTGACATAGCTCGAACCGCTGATCTGTAGGAATCTCAGGATATCCTGCTCATCGACGGCGCCGGTGCCGGTGTAATCATCGATTATATTGGCCTTGGCAAGATCATCGTCGGTGATCTTGAGACCGAGCGCATAATATTCCTCGATCGTGTCCCACGCAGCCAGATCTTCGTCGTTAAGGACACCGTCGCTGTTCACATCATATTGCGATAACCGCGTTACGACATCGCCGACCTTGAGCACATCCCTGACATCAAAGGTGTCATTGCCGTCGACGTTGTAGTGCTCCAGTATGGTGGGCGCATCGGCCGTGTATATGAACGAAGCCTGCTGATAAATATCCTTGCCGTCTTCAAGGTGATATCCGACACCCGCATCCCAGAACCAGCGTATTTCATTGGCACGTGAAATATCGCCCCAGGTCAATGCCCCGTCCGCATTAAGGTCAACGGAGCGTGTCAGGTACATTAGATCGGTATTTATCTGT
>JAQUSE010000108.1 GCA_028715235.1 Candidatus Omnitrophota bacterium
CGGGCGGAGTCGATTCGAACGCGCTCCAGAAACCGAAGAGGTTCCTCGGCGCGGCAAGGAATATCGAAGAGGGCGGGAGCCTTACGATAATAGCGACCGCGCTCGTCGATACCGGTTCGAGGATGGACGAGGTAATATTCGAAGAGTTCAAAGGGACCGGCAATATGGAGGTGCAGCTCGACAGGAATCTCTTCCAGAAGAGGATATATCCGGCGATAGACATAAAGCGCTCGAATACCCGCAAGGAAGAGCTCCTGGTCCACGAGGACGAATTGAAGCGCATATGGCTTCTGAGGAAGGCGTTGAACGAACTTAATTCCGACGAGGCTATGCAGCTCCTGGTCGAGAAGCTGTCGAAGACGAAGACCAACGCGG
The DNA here is from genome assembly GCA_028715235.1 of Candidatus Omnitrophota bacterium. Taxonomy (GTDB): domain Bacteria; phylum Omnitrophota; class Gorgyraeia; order 2-01-FULL-45-10; family 2-01-FULL-45-10; genus JAQUSE01. The sequence goes on from JAQUSE010000108.1 coordinate 376, forward strand.
AATTTTTGATGTCAATGAACCAGTAGAAAACAAGAATCAAACCATTAGTCGTAAGCTGTAAGTCGTAAGTTTTAAGTGTTAAAAAAATTCAAATCTTTTACTTACAGCTTACTACTTATGACTTACAACTAAAAAAGGGGGTAAGCGTGAAAGATAAGACACATCCGGAATACAAAGAGACGACGATCGCGTGCGTGTGCGGAGAGGTAATACATACGCGCTCGACGAAGCAGAACATCCATGTCGATATCTGCTCGAAGTGCCACCCGTTCTTTACAGGTAAGCAAAAGCTTGTAGACTCAGCAGGCAGGGTGGAGAAGTTCGCCAAGCGTTATGCCGGCAAAGTGAAGGCGAAGGCCGCTGAACAGGCCGATCAGCCTAAGGTAGAGAAGAAGACGGAGCCGGGAAACGCCGGATAATACGATGTTCGAAAAGATATTGGAAGAGAAGAGACGCCGGTGCGATAAGCTCCATGAGCTTCTAGCGGACCCGAAGGTCATAGCCAATACATCGGAATACCAGGGCTATGCCAGGGAGCTTGCAAGCCTAACTCCCTTAATAAACGAGTATAATGACTACCTGAAACTTAAACTCGACGTCAAAGACCTGGACAAGGTGCTCGGCGAAAAGACGCACGGCCACGACAAGGATTTCCTTGTGCTCGCGGAAGAGGAGAGGTATAAACTGGCGAAGGAGCTTGAAGAATCCGGTAGTCGGCTGGAAGAGTTGTTGCTGGAGAAGGAATCCGGCGCCGACCGCGGTATAATAATGGAGATAAGGGCAGGCACAGGCGGCCAGGAAGCAAGTCTGTTTGCAGCGGATCTATTGAGGATGTACTCAAAATACGCGGTGAGAAAGGGATGGAAAGTAGAGCTGATAGATTCGAGCACTACCGAAAAAGGCGGGTATAAAGAAGTCATATTCTCGATCTCCGGCAAAGGAGTGTACGGCGCGCTTAAATTCGAGAGCGGCACACACAGGGTTCAGCGTGTGCCGGAGACTGAGGCGAGCGGAAGGGTACATACATCGGCTTCGACGGTATGCGTGCTGCCGGAGGCAGAAGATGTAGAGGTGGAGATAAGACCCGAGGACTTAAGGATCGATGTTTTCAGGTCCGGAGGCGCGGGCGGCCAGGGTGTTAACAGGACGGATTCCGCAGTGCGGCTCACGCATATACCGACGGGTATAGTAGTAACGTGCCAGGACGAACGTTCCCAATTGAAGAACAAGTCCAAGGCCATGAGGGTCCTGCGCGCGCGGCTTTTAGACGTGAAAGAGACCGAGCATAATAGTAAGATATCCCAGTCAAGAAAGTCTCAGGTGGGCAGCGGAGACCGCTCGGAAAAGATACGCACTTATAATTACCCTGACAGGCGGATCACCGACCACAGGATAGGGTTGACCGTCCATAATCTCGAGGATGTACTGGAGGGCGATCTGGACGAAATAACTGCCGCGCTGAAAATGGAAGAGAGAAAATTAAGGCTGAGAGCTGCCGTATGACCCAGCCCATTCCATGAATGGTGATGGGTCGGGAAGAATAGGCTGGGTAAAATGATAGAGCCATATACACCGGTGCAGTACATAATGGGGAAGACGGACTTCTGCGGCCTCGACCTGGTCGTTAACGAAGACGTGCTAATACCGCGTCCTGAGACAGAATTACTTGTCGCGACTGTCGCGGAAGAAGCCAGGAGACGGCTGCCGGAATCAGGATCTTTGAGGATCCTCGACCTGTGTACAGGCTCAGGCAATATAGCAATTGCGTTGACAAAGTCAGTCCCTGAATGTAAAATAGTCGCTTCCGATATATCTGCAGCGGCATTGAGCATAGCGCGCCGAAACACCGAAAAACATGGCGTTGCCCATCGGATCGATCTTGTGGAAAGCGACCTGTTCGGGTCTGTAAGCGGCAGGTTTGACATAGTAGTTTCCAACCCGCCTTATATCGCGGAATACGAGTTTGCCGCGCTCCCTAAGGACGTGTTAAAAGAGCCGCGACTGGCCCTGAACGGGGGCGCAGACGGGCTGGATTTTTATCGAAGGATATTCAGGGACCTTTCCGGTTTTATGAAAAAGGGCGGTTTTGCTGCGTTCGAGATAGGGTTTGGGCAATCCGCGTATGTGAAAAAGATTGTTGAGGAGACGAAGGCGTATAAGGTCTCCTCTGTGGTGAAAGACTGGAACGGTATAGATAGGATAGTGGTGGCTAATGGATAAGCTGTTGGTGGAAGGCGGCCGTAAATTGCAGGGCTCGGTAGAGATAAGCGGAGCGAAGAACGCCTGCCTTCCGATACTCGCGGCAGCGCTTCTCTCCGACGAGAGATCCGTTATCAGTAATATCCCCGCGCTGAAGGATATGTCGACCATGCTGAGGATCATGAAGAATCTCGGCGTGAAGGTCCAGCAGGACGGCGACCGGATAACGATCGATCCGAAAGGATACAAGAAGTACAGCGCGCCTTATGATCTGGTAAGCACTATGCGCGCGTCTGTATGCGTTCTCGGGCCGCTCTTAGCCAAGCAGAAGATGGCCGAGGTCTCTTTTCCGGGCGGATGCGTCATAGGCCCAAGGCCTATCGATCTGCATTTGAAAGGACTAAGGGCGCTCGGCGCCGACATAAAAGTTGAGAAGGGGTATATTATCGCCGACGGGAGGAAGATGAGCGGAGGCAGCGTATACCTCGGAGGGCATTTCGGGTCAAGCGTTCTGGCTACAGCAAACGTAATGATGGCCGCGACGCTAATTAAGGGCGTGACCGTGATCGAGAACGCGGCGTGCGAGCCGGAAGTGGTGGACCTGGCCGCATTCCTGATAAAGATGGGCGCCAGGATAAAAGGGCACTCCACGCACAGGATAATAATCGAAGGCGTCAAGAGACTGCATGGGGCCGAACACTCAGTAATCTCCGACAGGATCGAAGCCGGTACTTATATAATAGCCGCCGCGATAACGAAAGGCGACATAACCGTCAAAAACGCCAAGTTTGAGCATCTCGTAGCTGTGGCGGATAAGTTGATAGAGGCGGGTCTCGAGATCAGGAAAGTGCCGAACGGCATCAGGGCAAGATATGTCAGGAAACTGAAGCCGCTCGACGTAACGACGCTCGCTTATCCGGGTTTTCCGACGGACATGCAGGCGCAGTTCATGAGCCTTATGTCGGTTACCGAAGGGATAAGCGTCATAACCGAAAAGATTTATCCCGACAGGTTCATCCATGTCAGCGAGCTCGGCAGGATGGGAGCCGAAATAATATTAGAGGGCCCGAGCGCGATAGTCAAAGGCGTCAAACATCTGAGCGGCGCCCCGGTCATGGCGTCCGACTTAAGGGCGTCGGCCGCGCTTGTACTCGCGGGCCTCGTAGCTAAGGACAGGACCGAGATCCACAGGATCTACCACCTCGACAGAGGTTATGAGAACTTGGAAGAGAAGTTGAATCATCTAGGAGCTAAGGTGTGGAGGGAGAAGGAAAGATAAGTATAAGGTGTAATGCTGGTGTAATGCGTCTATGTGTAATGGAAAAAAGTCATGAATATTTTTATTACACATTACACATTTAACGTTACACAAAACTCGGATAAAAGGGGGTACAATGCCAGCAGTCATCAGGCTCAAAAGAGGCGGTTCGCCGAAGAAACCGTCTCATCGTATCGTAGTCGTGGATAAGCGCAGGGCAAGAGATTCAAAGACCATAGAGATCCTCGGATTCTATGACCCGAAGACCAATCCCGCGAATGTCAAGGTTAAGAAGGAGCGCGCGGAATACTGGCTTGGCGTCGGGGCGGTTCCGTCCGCCATCGTAAGGACGCTGTTGAAGAAGCAGGGGATCAAGGCGTAGTTTCAGGCCGTCAGCTGTCAGCCGTCAGCGCCGAAAGCTGAAAAGTCGAAAGCTTATTATGCGCATAGACATTCTGACGCTATTTCCCAAGATGTTCGAGAACGTCCTGGGCGAATCTATAATAAAGCGGGCCCGGGCTAAGGGGTTGGTGAAGATAGAGGTCTACAATCTCCGGGACTGGACATCCGACCGGCACAAGACAGCGGACGACAAGCCTTTCGGCGGCGGGCCGGGCATGGTGATGAAGATCGAGCCCGTATACCTGGCTCTCAAAGAACTGAAAAGAGGTAATCCCTCTGCCGCTCCTATTCGTCGCGGCGGCGGGATGAAATTTTCTGTAGAAAATTTCAGAGGCCACGGGCCAAGGGTAATACTGCTGACACCGCAGGGAAGGAAGCTTGATCAAAGAATAGCCAAGGAATTGGCCAGGGAAAAGCGCCTGATCCTCATATGCGGACATTACGAAGGAGTTGACGAACGTATCAGGGAACTTGCGGATGACGAGATATCGATAGGCGATTACGTCCTGACGTGCGGGGAGATCCCAGCAATGGTGCTGGTCGATTGCGTGACGAGACTGATACCCGGTGTGCTGGGAGACGACGAGTCGATAACCGATGAATCTTTTGAGGGCGGGCTGCTGGAATATCCTCAATATACAAGGCCCGCTGAATATAAGGCAATGAAGGTCCCCGCAACTCTCATGAGCGGCGACCATAAAGCGATAGAGGAGTGGCGGAAGACGCAGGCTTTTAAGAGAACGGCGCGCAGGAGGCCGGATCTTTTGGCGGGCAAAGACAAAAGCATATAAAATTAACTAACAAATTTCAAAGGAGAAAAATATGAAGAATTACCTAGACCTGGTGGAATCGAAACAGTTAAAGAAAGACACCCCCCAATTCAACGTCGGCGATACGGTAGACGTCCAGATAAAAATAGTCGAGGAAGGCAAGTCGCGCATCCAGACTTTCGAAGGCGTGGTGATCGCGCGTGCGGGGTCGGGCCTGCGCGAGACGTTTACAGTCAGAAAGATATCGTATGGAGAAGGCGTTGAAATTGTATTCCCGCTCCATTCGCCGTCGATCGATAAGATAAAGGTCATGAAAAAAGGCGATGTTAGAAGGGCCAAGTTATATTACCTGAAACGGAAAGTCGGGAAAGAGACCAGAGTTGACGAGAAGATCGAACACTCTCAGACGGGCCCGGAAGCTGCTCCTGCACGAGAAGAGGCTAAGTAGCCTCGGTTACAAGACAATAGCGGGCGTCGATGAAGCGGGCCGCGGCCCTCTTGCCGGACCGGTTGTCGCCGGCGCTGTAATATTAAAAGACGCCTGTTTTAAAGAGCGGGTCGACGACTCAAAGAAGCTCTCCGCGAAGTTGAGAGAGAAAGCTTATGCGGAGATAATGGACAAATGCGCCGTCGGAATAGGTGTGGTAGACGAAAAGATCATAGACCTCCTGAATATCTATCGCGCCACAATAAGGGCGATGGACCTGGCCATAGCGAACCTCAATGTAGTGCCTGATTATACAATAGTCGACGGAAGGGTCAAGTTGGTGAGATCGGAAGA
>JAQUSE010000109.1 GCA_028715235.1 Candidatus Omnitrophota bacterium
CGCGTATTCCGCTCAGGCGAGACCGAATACCTTCTGAATAAGACCCCTGTAAGGCTGAAGGACATATCTGAACTGCTCATGGGAACAGGAATAGGCACTGAAAGCTATTCCATCATGGAACAGGGGAAGATGGACCTCATCTTGAGCTCCCGCCCCGAAGACAGGCGCTATGTATTTGAGGAAGCGAGCGGTATCACAAAATTTAAATCGAAGAAGAGAGAGGCATTGAGAAAGCTCGAGCAGACCGAGCAGAACCTGTTGCGCATAAACGATATAATACTGGAAGTGAAGCGCCAGATATCGTCGATCGAGAGACAGGCGCGCAAGGCGGAAAAATACAAGGTCGATTTTGACAAATTGAAAGATATGGAGGTCAAGTTATCGTTCTCTGAATATAAGAACCTGAAGACGCGGGAGAGGACCCATTCGGTTGAGAACGACGACGCGAAGACGCGCGAAAAAGAGCTCGATTTAGAAATAAGATCGGTTGTAGTCACCATATCCGGGTATAGAAGCTCCCTGGACCAGGTCAATCAAAAGATGTCGGAGCTCAAAGATAAGTATGCCGGCCAATCGAGCCAGCTCGACATGAATTCTCATAAGATCGCGATCGACAAGGAGAGGATAGAAGAGGCTCGCTTCGCCCAGGGGGGCATTACAAAAGAGATAGAGTCGATAAGAGAGAAGATGTTAGGCGCCAAGGCTCTGCTGGAAAAGCTGAAGGATGAACTAAGCAAGGCGACATTGCTGAAGACGTCGAAGCAGAAATCGGTAGAGGAGAAAGAGCTCCTTTCGAATAACCTGTCAAAAGATGTTGAGGATATTGAAAATCGCGTAAGGATATGCAAGGTCCAGGCAGTAGACCATCTATCTAAAGAGACGCACCTGAAGAATGAGCTCATCAAGATCGGGGCCGATGTGCAGAACAGGCGGTCGCGTCAGCGAAGGATATCGATAGAAAAAGATACGGTCGCCGGCGAGTTAGGATCTGTCGAGAAGGCGCTGGAAGGCGTATCGTCGGAATTCAAAGCCGTAGAAGATAAGTTCATGGTATTACGTTCTAACCTGGAGTCTAAAAAAGGCGCTAATGAAAACGCTCTTGCCGAGGCCAGGGAGTTGGAAGAAAAGATATCGAAGGAAGAGAACAGGAAGTCATCCGTAAGGTCTAAGATAGAATTGCTGGAGGAGAGTGTAAAGAGGTATGAAGGTTTCGGCCTCGGCGTCAAGAACCTCCTCGCTGAAGAGAACAGGATACACTTCCCCGGCATACTGGGAGTCCTGGCGGATATAATAAAGGTAGATAGAGGGTATGAAGAGGCAGTAAGCGCGTTTTTGGGAGACGACGCGCAGGTCATAGTAACAGAGACCGACAGCGACATAACGAATATAATCGGATTTCTGGGGGAGAAGAAGCTGGGCAAGGCCGGTTTCATTTCCCGTGAGACTTTAAGAAGGGTAGGCCGAGAACGCGTCGCGAGGGGCGCAAGGCACGAAATGAGCGGTCTTACGCCCCTTATGACCTTTGTCAAGACCGAACCCGGACACGAGGATGTGTCAGAACACTTTTTTCGGGACGCCTATTTAGCGGAGTCGCTGGAAGGGCATATCAGGAGCTTCGACGGCTCAAGCGCCGTTAAGGCCGTCACTAAATCCGGCGCCATGTTCGACAACGGAAAGATATCCGGCGGAAGCGTTTCAGACGGCGAGGAATCGCTGCTTATAGGCCGCAAACACAGGCTTGAAGATTTTAAGGCCATGTTGAATGATATCGAGACCGGGATGTTATCCCTTAATTCCGCCTGCGCGCTCGCGCGCGAGACCGGCCGGGCTCTTACATTAGAGATAGACGCGCTGGAAAAAGAGATGCATGCCGAAGAGATGAACCTGTCGAATATAAAGGTCAAAAAAAACGGTCTGGTAGAGAACTCGGGAAAATTGAAGGAAGAGGTAACGCTTTTAATCTCGGAACTGGACGAGGTCAACCAGACTATAGATGACCTGACTAAAAAAGGCGAAGATTTCAATCGTGAGCTTAACAATATAGAGATCGAGAAGGCGAAGACGCAAAATTTCATAGATGAATCCCAGGCGCTAATCGGGGAAAAGAGGAGCCTGCGGGAGAAGATGGCGCTTGAAACAGCCACTTTAAGAGCTGAAGCCATGTCTCTCGAGAAAGAAGAAGAGGGTATAGCCGTCAGTTTAAAGAGCCAGGAGGGTGCTGCCTTTGAGCTGGAAGAGGCCGTATATTCAAAAGAAACCCTGCTGAAAGAGTCGCAGGAAAAAGAAAAGAGTCTTGCGGAAGAGATTGAGAACCTTACGGCCCAGAACGCCGTTATATCTCAGGATCTCAAGGTCTTTAAAGACGAGATGACCAGGATAGAGCAATCCCGGTCGGAGCTTACCGATAAGTTGAGCCTCGACGAATTGCAGCTTAAAGAGAAGGAGAAGAGCCTTGAGGGGTTCAGGAACCAGATAAGGGACCTGGACGTCAAGATAACGCAGTTGAGTTACCAGAAGACAAACCTTAAGGATAGGATCTCTCAGGTATATAAAGTGGACCTTGAGACTACCCATATGGAGTTGGAAGACGGCATTGATTGGGAAGCCCTGCGGTCCCAGGTGACAGAATTGAAAGAACGGCTCGAGAAGATGGGTCCGGTGAATCTGGTAGCAATAGATGAGCATAAGGAACTGGAAGAGCGGCACTCCTTCCTTGTCCACCAGCAGGAAGACCTGCTTAACGCAAAAGATTCGCTCCACAAGGCGATACAGAAGATAAATAAGACGACGAAAGACCTGTTCCTGGATACGTTCCAGAAGATACAGGTCGAATTTAAGAATTTCTACAGGATGCTCTTCGGCGGAGGGCAGGCCGAACTTGTGCTTATAGACGAACAGGATATATTGGAATCCGGGATAGAGATAGTAGTAAGGCCGCCCGGGAAGAAGCTTCAGAATATAATGCTATTATCCGGAGGAGAGAAGGCCATGACCGCCATAGCGCTCCTCTTCGCGATATTCAAGGTGAAGCCGAGCCCGTTCTGCGTGATGGACGAAATCGACGCTCCTCTTGACGAATCGAATGTCACCCGGTTCTCAAAAGTATTGAAGGATTTTCTGAAGATATCCCAGTTCATCATAATCACCCATAATAAACGGACAATGGAACTGGCGGACGTGATGTATGGTATTACGATGCAGGAGAGGGGTGTTTCTAAGATAGTCTCTGTCAAATTCTCTAATGAAAAAAGCAAGGCCCCGGCAGCGCTGGTAGAATCGCCCGCTCCGGTTCCGGAAACCTCCCAGCAGGCAGTCTAAACTTTCCCGGTAGTCTTTATTTTTTCTCGCCCATAGCCGTTACGTATATGCAGGTCCTGTTCTTTCCCGCGCGTTTTGCCTCATATAATGCAAGGTCGGCTTTTGCGATCAGGTCATCTTTTGTGGAGACATCTTCCGGATAGGTGGAAATGCCGCAGCTTATTGTAAGGCGTTTGTACTGGGTGATCGTGGCGTCATCGGCAAAAAGTTTCTCTACTTCATTCCTGAGCCGCTCCGCGAATAACCTGGCGTTCTCTTTAGTCGTGCCCGGCATTATTATGGCGAATTCCTCGCCGCCGTACCTCGCCACAGTATCGATCTTCCTTGACTTGCTTTGCAGGACATTTGCTATCTCTCTCAGGGCCCCGTCGCCTTTTATATGCCCGTTGGTATCGTTGTAATTCTTAAAGTTATCAACGTCGGCCATTACAAGGCTAAGGTTAGTGTCATTGAATCTGGCCTTCTCTGTCTCGAAAGAAAGACTTAGTTGGAACTTGCCGTAATTCCATAATTTTGTCAGCCAGTCCGTATTTGACAGGTATACGGTTTCCTCATAAAGGCGCGAATTCTCGATGGCGAGTCCCGCATGGTTGGCGAACATCGTCAGCATCCTTACGTCCGATTTCGTTATAGGTTTTTTGTTGAATATATTGTCTACCAGGATCGCCCCCAGCACTTTGTCCTTTGCCTTCATGGGTATCGTGACGAAGAAGTCGGTGCTCAACATCTTCTGGGTCTCCGCGTCGACCAGACGCCGCGCCTCCTGGGTGGTTATTTCAAAAGGCATGCCTTCGAGTATGGTAAGCGCAAGGATCCCCATGTCTTCCCTGAGAGGTATCTTTATTCCTTTGACTATGCTGTTGAGCCTGGATTCGGTGTCCCTCTTGAAATTGTCATAAGACGAGATGAAGTCTTCAAGCGACATCTTTGACTGCGATATCGCGTGCCATATCTTGCCGGCTTCTTCCGCCGTATGAGGGCCTATGCCCATGACGCCCTCAAGGACGTTCTCTTTTTGGTTTACCAGAAATAGCATCGCGCGGTTAAAACCGAGCCCTTCATGTGAAGTAAGGGCGGTAAGGATTATGTAAAATATCTGGTCAAGCTTCAACGTAGTCCTCATCGCATTGGAGATCTCGTAAAGCAGCGAGAACTCCCAATTGAGTCGCCCAAGCTCTTCTTTCAGATTCTTCTCTTTATCCATAAAATTGCGCCGATCTTGTGCCGGCCGATAGAAGCCAAAGCCATAGAACCCAAAAGTCAAGGGATTCTATGGCTTTAACCTGAACAAGTGCAGAATAGATTATCGCGCTTTGACTGGCGCGGCAGCTGGAGCAGCCGGGGCTGCGGCGGCCGGTTTCGGCCTGGGTATCGGTTTGATCTTACCGAACATAACGCCCATCGCCACTTCTTTATCATCCATCTTCCTGGTCATGACCCTGACCATATCGCCTGTCTTAAGCTCGGAGACATCCGTTACCTTTGTAACGTTCGTCCACGGCGTTAGCGATACTACGTGTGTAGTCTGGTCCGCGTCGTTCTTCACTTCCAGCGTGGTATTTGCCGGATCCGTACTATTGACCTTTACCAGCGTCCCGGTGATCATGCCGAAAGTGGATTTTATCGGCGGAACATTCGCTTTGGTCGGGAATACAGGAACCTTCGGACTTGGAACGGCCGTTTTGGCAGGCTTTGCCGCAGGGGCCTTCTGTTCTGCTGCGCACGCAAGGCCGAATATGCCTACCGCGCAAAAGCTTATCGCTACAAACACAACAAATACTTTTTTACTCATACTACCCTCCTCGCTTGTAGGTTGAAGTATATCACACTATCTGCCCGGTGTCAATTTCTAAAAGGAGTTGACAAATATGTTGTTAATTGATACAATAATTTTGTCTTCGGGGCGAGGTGATATCCCTCGACCGGCGGTTAATCCAGCCCTTTCAACTATTGGCAAATCAGAGGAAGAAAAAGCTGGATGAAAGCCCGCGAGTCCGCCAATGTTTCAATGGCGGACTGAACTTGTGAAATTCAAGTGCCGACCGTATAGTCGGGATGGAAGAAGATGATAGATTATTAGTTGACAGTCGAATCAGACCCCGGAGATTACTCTCTGGGGTTTTTATTTAGTAGTAAGTCGTAAGTTATAAGTTGTAAGTAAAAAACTACAACTTACGACTTATAACTTATAACTATCATTCAGCCAAAGGCGACATGAAACTCAATACGATTCCGGAAATCCTGGACGACATAAAGACCGGGAAGATCGTCATAGTCATAGACGATGAAGACCGTGAGAATGAAGGCGATCTCGTGATGGCAGGGGCCTGCACAGAAGCCTCCGATATTAATTTTATGGCTAAATACGGCCGCGGCCTTATATGCGTTCCCATGGAAGGAACGAGACTGGACAAGCTCGATCTGCATCCCATGTCGGCCAAGGCGCCGGACCCCTACAAAA
>JAQUSE010000110.1 GCA_028715235.1 Candidatus Omnitrophota bacterium
ATTCAACCTGTTGGCGGCCAGCAGTTCCGGCCCCTCCATGTCTACTCCGACCATAACCTTCTTTATCTCTATGCCGGGATCCCCGTAAAGTATCCTTGTGTCGGCGTATGGATTATTCAGCCTTTCACTATCGAACGACTTCTTATCCACACCCTTCAATCCCCGTAACTCCTTTTTAGCCTTCCCGAGATATTCCCTTATCTGGGCCCTGGTGCGGATGTCGTTCTCGATACCTTTCTTTACAGCCAGGTTATAGATATCTATCAGCTTCATCTGCGCTATCCCCTTTTTTAGAAAAAACCTCCGACGGGCGCTGTTGAAATCAACGTCCGGACAGACCATTTATCCAACTCAAAAATATTAATACTCCGGCGGGTTGTTACTCAGGAAAATATTCTTCTTCCTTCTCTTTCTTGGTTTTAACGGCTTTTGTAACAGCCTTATCCGAGACCAGATCCTTCACCAGGCTCTCGCTCTTCACGGAAGCCCCTCGGATTCTCAGCGTAGGTATAAATCCGGATGCCCTGGCATATATGTCGGGCCCTATCCTTAAAAAATACATCCCTGCGAACGACCTGTCCCTTATAGAACGTTGAATATAAGACAACGGCATAAGCGACAATATTATCAATATGATACTGATGACTATCGACGCCCTGGCTATGCCTGAGAGCAATCCTCCGAATTTCTCGATCAGCGGATGCCATGTGACGGTTATTATCTTATCTATAACGACCTTCAAAAATTTAAATATGAAACTTATGCCCACCGCAAGGAGCGTAAATATGACCATTTCCAGCACGGAGACGTCTACATTGTTCATATTATGTGATATAGCAGATGCGATCCCGTTATAATAATGCAGGGCAAATATCACTGTGCAGATGGAGCCTAAAAGCGGAAATATCTCATGGCTCAACCCATCCTGGAAAGCGACATAACTTATTCTAAGCATTATAATTACAATTAATACATCTACCCAATTAAGTCTCGTCAGTAGCTCCATGGACAGGCCTCGTCTTCATTATTGCGACAAAGAGTTTTAAGTATACCATACTATATTGATATTGTCAAGGCAGGCGGTTAGGAAAGCATAAAAGGTGCATTTTGTGCAGCTTGGTTAATATGCGGGAATAAAAAATGAGGCTCTTTTTTTGTTAAACCTCCTTTTAACAAAAGAGCCTCTTTTTCTACATTCTAGGCGTGATTCATCCTGGATTTCATATATTTTGACTCGAAAAAAGCTATATCGCGATTGATCTCGTTGTACAACCGCTTTGCTTTTCTATAGCTGAAATACCTCGAGATCTTCCTGCCAATAACATTATACAGCCTTCTCGTTACAACATATGGCATATTGTAATCCCCCTCTCTCTAAACTTAACTCGCTAATGTCGCCTTTGCGAAGACGACCTTAAAAGAATGCAAAAACGCTATAGTGTATACGGTCCTGTTAACAATCGCATAAAATGACCCCATGATCTTGCATATGACCTTATCTTCGTTGTGGCCGTCATTATGCTCTTTCATTATGTGAAAATTCCTCTTGTTGGTATTGTCTATGCTGTTCTGGGAATCCATCCATTTCTGGAGATCGGCATCGTCAGACAGGCGCTTAACTTCTTTTATAAAATAGAAACACCTTCTCTCGGTCTTCGCGACGACACCATCCTTCTCGAAGATCTCTTTAAGAATAACATCCTTTTTGCGGGAAGCTGCAGAGGTTAAATTTTTGAATAGGACTTCTCTCATGTTAGCACCTATAGAAATACTTTTTAAAACGTTTTAGTTACATATCTAAAAAAATAGCCTCCCCCAATCTCATGTGTAAGTATACCCTATCATTTTTGACCTGTCAAGAGGAAGAAGCTATCTTTTTGAAATACTAACAAAAATTTTATATACGCTTAATATCTATCTACTTAGGCTTAAATAATATGGTCTTATTCTCCTCCCCTCTTAGCAGCCTTCGTATATTGTCTTTATGTTTATACACGCTCAAAAGACATGTGGCTACGCTGAATACTATTATATAAAAGGATACCTTAAATATGCACGCTATTATAGGAAAGGAGATGAGCGCAATTATGGACGCCAGAGAAACGTAATTAGAGACAGAAAAGACTACGATCCAGATGATCAGCGAGGGAAGCAGTATTAACGGAGCCAGCCCTATCGCGACTCCCAGGGTAGTGGCAACCCCCTTCCCTCCGCGAAATTTCAGCGTGACCGGCCAGATGTGCCCGCATATAGCGATAAACCCGAGGAGAGACCTGTAGAAATCGTAGTCGAGGTCGACCCCGAACGAGTAGGAATAACCGGCAACCAGTGTAACTGCCGCTAGGCCTTTAGATATATCTACTATCAGTGTTAAAATAGCCGGGATCTTGCCGGCGGAACGCAGGACATTAGTTGCGCCGGCGTTCCCGGAGCCGACCTGCCGTATATCGACGCCGGCGAATATCTTTGTCAATAAATAGCTCGTCGGGAACGCCCCGAGAAGGTACGATAAAACTACTGATATGGCTATCGCTATAATAGAGCTCATTTACGGCGCCTTCTTCAAAACCGAGTGATTTTCATTCAAGACCCTGCTGCCCTTGATAACATAATCTATACCCGATACCACTGTAAGGGCTACCGCCGTATTCCAGATAATATTCGAGTACTTGAACTGCGCCAGTACGCTGACTATCGTTATCATCTGGAAGAATGTCGTTATCTTGCCTACCGCGCTCGGCGATACTTTCAGGTCGCCCGTCAAGAGATGTATCATGACCGAGCCCAATACGATTATCGCGTCGCGCGATATGACGATGATAGGCACGTAGGGCGGGAGCTTATGGCCCGACGGGATGTTATTCGCTATCGCAAGGCATATAAAAGCGCTCATCAAAAGCAGTTTATCCGCTATAGGATCGAGGATGGTCCCGAGTTTCGTCTTCTGTTTGAATGTCCTGGCTATAAAACCGTCGACGCCGTCGCTAATGACGGCCAATATGAATAGGATAAGCGCGATATTCGTCTTCGAATAGACGACCGCCGCTATAAAGAAAGGTATAAGTATTATCCTTAGGATCGTTATCTTGTTCGCTAAACTCACCTCGCCCCCTTTTTTTATCAGCTACTCAGCCTTTATCGCCTTCATCCGGTGCAACGGCCAGTATATCAATATTGCCCTACCGATAAGGTTCTTCTTGGGAACGAACCCCCAGTACCTGGAATCCCTCGAACTGCCGCTATTATCGCCTAGGGCGTAATAAGAATCCTTCGGGACGGTTATGCTCTGGCCCTCCTTACCGTAATCTCCGGCGTTGTAATAATAGACCGCCTCTATGGATGGATGGTCATCAACCGCCTTGCCGTTCACCAGGATTTTGCCGTCCTTTATCTCTACGGTCTCCCCTCCCACCGCTATCAGCCTTTTAACGAAATCCTTTTTAGGGTCCTCGGGCGAGACGAAGACTATTATGTCCCCTCTCTTGGGTTGTTTCACGGCAGGAACGGGAAGCCTCAGGTTCACAAAAGGTATCCGGGCGCTGTACAGGAACTTATTGACAAATATCCGGTCCCCTATCTTAAAAGTCGGTATCATGGATCCCGACGGTATCTTGAACGCCTGGACGAAGAACGTCTGGATGAACATCCCGAGCACTACGGCTATCAGTATCGAATCGACCCATTCCTTTATCTCTTTCTTCACGCTGTCTTTCATCATTACCTTTCTATCTGTCAATTATGCCTTCAAAGCGGCGAAGAACGCTTCCTGCGGTATCTCAACCTTGCCGAACTGCTTCATCTTCTTCTTTCCGGCTTTTTGTTTCTCCCACAGTTTCCGCTTTCTCGTTATGTCGCCGCCGTAACATTTGGCGGTGACGTTCTTCCCGACGGACTTTATCGTCTCGCGGGCGATTATCTGGCCCCCTATTGCGGCCTGCAGGATTATCTGGAATAGATGCCGCGGTATAGTTTCCTTAAGCTTTTCGATTATGGCCTTGCCCTTCGCATACGCCTTGTCTTTAAAAACGATGGACGAGAACGCGTCGTAGACTTCGCCGTTTACGAGTATGTCCAGCTTGACTATACTGGTAGGCCTGTAATCCATAAGTTCATAATCGAGAGAGCCGTAGCCTTTTGTCACAGACTTCACTTTATCGTAAAAATCTACTATGACTTCGGATAACGGAAGATTGTAGATTATCTGGACCCTATCCTCGTCCAGATATTCGGTAGAGACGTAAGAGCCGCGCCTGGACTCAGACAGTTCCAGTATCGTGCCGATAGAATCTTTCGGGGTTATTATATAGGCCTTGACAAAAGGTTCCTCCACATCGTCTATTTCCGACGGATTAGGGAGTTTCATCGGGTTATCGATATCAAGGACCGTTCCATCCTTCTTCTTTATCTTATATACTACGCTGGGCGTTGTAACGACCAGGTTCAGGTCATATTCTCTCTCGAGCCGCTCCTGTACTATTTCCATGTGCAAAAGCCCCAGGAAACCGCATCTGAATCCCATGCCGAGGGAGACCGACTTCTCCGGCTCGAATACAAAAGAAGCGTCGGATAACCTCAGCTTATCGATGGCATCTTTCAATGCCGGGAAATCCGCGCTGTTTGCCGGATATATGCCGCTGAATACCATCGGATGAACCTTCTTGTACCCTGGCAGAGGTTCAACTGTCGGGTTCTCAAAATCCGTAACGGTATCGCCTACAGATATGTCTTTTGAATCCCTTATGTTGCAGTTTATATATCCGACCTCGCCGCACTGCAGTTCATCGACCTGCTGCGGACGCGGGTTGAATATACCGACTTCCTGGACCTCATAGACGTTCTTATTAGCCATCGTAAGCACTTTCATGCCTTTTCTTATGACGCCGTTCATGACCCTGATAAGTATTACAACGCCTTTGTAGATATCGAATTTGGAATCGAATATCAAAGCCTGGAGCGGATTAGCCGCATCGCCCCGGGGGACCGGTACCTTATTAACGACCGCTTCAAGTATATCTGCCGTGCCTATCCCCTGTTTGGCGCTGGCCAGGATGATCTCGGATTCTTCAAGGCCGAGTATCTCGCATATCTCATGCTTTACTTTATCAATCTCTGCGCTTGGAAGGTCTATCTTGTTTATTACGGGTATTATCTTCAGGTTGTGTTCCATAGCCAGGTACAGGTTGGCGACGGTCTGGGCCTCGACGCCCTGGGCCGCGTCGACAACCAGGAGCGCGCCTTCGCATGCCCCGATAGATTTGGAGACTTCGTAGGTGAAATCGACGTGCCCCGGCGTATCGATAAGGTTCAATTCATACGTCTTGCCGTCTTTGGCTTTGTAGTTGATCCTGACGGCGCTGGCCTTTATCGTTATGCCGCGCTCCCTCTCAAGGTCCATATCGTCGAGGAGCTGGTCATGGAACTCCCTGTCGCTTATCGCGCCCGTGAACTGCAGTATTCTGTCGGCGAGCGTAGATTTGCCATGGTCTATGTGGGCTATTATAGAGAAATTACGAATTAATGATTTATCCATCGTTTCCTGTTCTTAAATGCTATAAGCCAATTTCTTGCCGAATTCCAGGATCGCAAGAGCCTGCTTCTCCGTCGGAGCTTCGGCGTAGACCCGTAATATCGGTTCGGTCCCGGAAAGCCTCATCATGAGCCATGATGAATCTTTGCATATGAACTTATCGCCGTCCAGCCTGTTGATCTTCACGACCGGGCTGCCCAGTACTTCTTTA
>JAQUSE010000111.1 GCA_028715235.1 Candidatus Omnitrophota bacterium
CGTCCCTCCTGCCGAATGGCGTCTTTACGGCATCGATGGCGACGGAACCTACGACTAAGATACTCATCTAAAGGCACCTTTCCGACATCTTTATCGAACAATACTCGCCGCACATAGTGCATACATCCCGCGTCCCTGGTTTTGAAGCGCCCCTGTATTTTTTTGGCTTCACATCATCGATGGCAAGGGCGAACTGGCGTTTCCAGTTCCTCTGGCGCCTCGCATTTGAAAAATCTCTGTCCCATTGAGCAGCGCCCTTTACGCCCTTTGCAATGTCGGCGGCGTGGGCCGCTATCTTGGAGGCGATCACGCCCTCTTTGACGTCTTCGAGCGACGGCAGTCTCAAATGTTCCGACGGTGTTACATAGCAGAGGAAGTCTGCGCCTAAACTTCCAGCCAGCGCGCCGCCTATAGCGCCCGTAATATGGTCATACCCGGGGGCGACATCGGTAACGAGAGGGCCTAGAACATAAAATGGAGCTCCGCTGCAAATCTTTTTCTCCAGGTTTACATTCGTCTCTATCTGGTCTATCGGGACGTGGCCGGGCCCTTCGATCATGACCTGTACACCCCTCTTAACGGCCCTCTTTTGGAGCTCTCCCAACGTTAAGAGTTCAAGTATCTGCGGAGTGTCGGTTGCGTCCGCTATGGCGCCCGGACGCAGGCCGTCGCCGAGACTTAACGTTACGTCGTACTTTTTCGCAATATCCAGTATGCAATCAAAATGTTCGTAGAAGGGGTTTTCTCTATTGTTCCTCAGCATCCAGTCCGCTATGAATGCGCCGCCCCTGCTTACTATATCCAGGATGCGGCCGTCGCGGCGCAGCGCGTCGATGGCTTTTCTTACAACGCCGGCGTGTATTGTGAAAAAATCCACTCCCTCTTCCGCCTGAGCTTCCAGGACCGAAAATATATCGTCCGGCGTAATGGAGCTTATGGAGCCGCTATCTTTTAACGCGTTTATAACGATCTCGTATATCGGGACCGTGCCGACCGGGATCTCGGACTCTTTAAGAATCCTGCTCCGGGTCTTGCCGACCTTCGCGCCGGTTGATAGGTCCATTATGGTGTCGGCGCCGTATTTTACGGCAAGACGGAGCTTCTTCAATTCGTGAGATATGTCGGATGAATCTTTTGAGGTGCCGATATTGGCGTTTATCTTTGTAGAAAGACCTTTTCCTATCGCGCAAGGTTTCGATATCCGGCGGCGCTCGTTCTTGGGTATTACTATCGTGCCGCAGGCTACGCCTTTTCTGACAGCATCCGCGTCTATCCGCTCTATCGCGGATATACGCCTCATGAGACCCGATATCTTACCGCTTCTGGCGATCTCTAATTGCGTCATTTAGACAAGCGATCCTTTCAGTTCCTTGACAGACCGGAAAGGATCATGCGACTGGCATACCGCCCTGATGACGGCCACCTTTTTAAATCCCTTCTCTGAGAGTTTGCGTATGTTGCTATTCTTTATTCCGCCTATCGCAAAAACCGGTATTCTGTATTTAATCATCTTGGAAAGGTTGTTAAATCCGAAGGCCTTACGGCGGCTCTTGATGGGTGTCATAAATACGGGCCCGGCGCCGAGATAATCGGCGCCTTCGGATATCGCCTTTCCGGCTTTTTTTATATCGTTAACGGATACGCCGACAAAAGAATCTTTTCCCGCCAGCCTCTTCACGGTAGTCACGCCGAAGTCTCCCTGTCCTATATGGATGCCGTCGCTGTCAATCGCGCAGGCAACCTCCGGCCTGTCATTGATGATAAGTGGAATGCCGTATTTATCGGCTATCTTCTTCAATGCCCTGGCGGTCTTTATCATATCCTGGGAAGAGGACTTCTTATCACGAAGCTGAAATATATCCGCCCCGGCCTTAGCCGACATTTCTGCCGTTGCGAGGAGCCTCTTCACACTCAAAAGATCCCTATCGAGTATCACGTAAAGCGAGGATCCTTTTAACAGCCTTTTTTTCGATCCCATAAACCTTGAACCTCAATGTAGAGAACCTGCCCGAAGCCTTCTTATCGACCAATTTAAGAAACTCTTCCAGGACCCTGAGGGATTCTTTGACCCTCTCCATATTCGCGCAGAATATGTCGCATGGCCCCACCCTGTTCATCTCGCTTTTGTACCTGGAGGCCCTTCCGATGTCCCCTTCAGGATCCCTCGACTCGACAAGCTTGCCGAAGCCGTCGGGTAGGCCTTTCATGACGAAAGATATCCCGTGGCGCGCGGATTTCAATTCGGATGTTATGGACGGGGAGCCGAGCATAAAACGCGCTATCTCTTCACATACCCTCAATCCTTCCCGAGACCTGTTGAAGTTGGCATCGAGTATGCGCAAAATGTCTTTTTTAAGTATCCTATTCATTTTGACATCTTTTTTATCAAGGATGTAGTGGAGTAGCCTTTTAGAAAGGGAACGCTGACCACCCGTCCGCCGTGAGCCTTTACAAAATCCCCTCCCACGATATCTTTCAGTTTCCAGTCGCCGCCTTTGGCCAGGACATCCGGTCTTAACACTTTTATCAGCCTTTCGGGCGTATTCTCGTTGAAGATGACGGCGAAGTCTACGAAATAAAGGCTGGCTACGATCTTAGCCCTGTCGGCTTGAGCGTTTATCGGCCTCGAGGCCCCTTTTATCGATCTTACGGATGCGTCGGAATTGATGCCCACGACCAGGATATCGCCCAGCTCTCTAGCCATCTTCAGGTATTCGACATGGCCCGCATGTAATATGTCGAAACAGCCGTTGGTGAAGACTATTTTTTTGTCCCGTGATCGTAATCCGGATAGTATACGGCTTAATGCCTGCGCCGATTTTACCTTGTGTTCCATGTCAGGAGATAGCCCCTTCTATCAATTCGCATAAGACGTGGCATATTACCAGATGCGCTTCCTGCACTCTTGGCGTATTTTTTGAGCCTACAACTATCGAGATATCGCATTCATCTTTGAGTTTACCGCCGGGAGCGCCTGTGAGACCTATTGTTTTTATCCCTATAGAGGCGGCCTTCCTTATGGCTGCGATGACGTTCTCTGAATTACCGCTCGTGGATATGCCTAGAGCGACGTCTTCCTTCTTTCCTAAGGCCTCGACCTGCCTTGCAAAAGACGCGCCGTAGCCGTAGTCGTTCGCGATGGCTGTAAGGTTCGAGGTATTTGTCGTCAATGCGACCGCAGCCATAGCCTTGCGCTCCTTCTTGAACCTGCCGACCAGTTCAGCGGCGATATGCTGGCTGTCGGCGGCGCTTCCGCCGTTCCCGAATACAATGAGTTTTCCGCCTGCCTTCAGAGATGCTATGATCACCTTGGCCGCTTTTTCAATATCAGCGGCTGCACTACCGGAGAGGCTTTTTTTTACCTCAATACTCTCTTTTATTATCTCGATTATTTTATTTATCATGAGAATGTCTTGGTCAATTCATACAATTTTATGTCAACGGTCTTTAGTTTGCCTACGCCTTCCTGGAGAGGGACGTCTTTTATCTCTGCCCCCGAAAGGCTCGTCATATAACCAAACTTGCCGGCCAACACGAGTTCCATCGCTTTTACGCCAAACCTCGTCCCGAGAACACGGTCGAAAGCTGTGGGAGAGCCGCCGCGTTGTATATGTCCAAGCACCGTTGAGCGTGTCTCGATTCCGGTGCGCTTCTGTATCTCGCCGGCCAGCCGCTCTCCTATGCCGCCCAACATGACATGACCGAAGGCGTCGAGTTTCGTTTCCTTTGTAACAAGGTCCGAGGCCTTGGGCTGCGCGCCCTCGGCTACCGCTACTATGGAATAGAGCTTGCCTCTCGCGCGGCACTTCTTGAGTGTGTCGCATACATCATCAATATCTATGGGCACCTCGGGTATCAGGACGACATCGGCCCCTCCCGCAAGGCCCGAATAGAGGGCTATCCAGCCTGCATGCCGGCCCATGATCTCGACGACCATTACCCTGTGGTGGCTCTCGGCCGTAGTCCGTATCCTGTCTATGGCTTCCATGGCTATGTTCACAGCCGTATCGAATCCGAACGTGAAATCGGTCGCATTGAGGTCGTTATCGATAGTTTTCGGAACGCCGACAACATTGACCCCCTGTCCTTCCTTGTTAAGCTTGTTAGCGACACCGAGCGTATCCTCGCCGCCTATAGCGATAAGGGCATCCAGTTTCAGCTTCTTATATGTGTCGATAACCTTAGCGACGTCCTCTTTGTTCTTATAAGGATTCGTCCGCGAAGTCCCAAGGATTGTCCCGCCTTTCCAAAGTATGTCTGCGACAGAATCGACTCCCAACTCCATGGTATCTGCCGATATGAGTCCTTTCCAGCCGTTCTTTATGCCCACGACCTCGACCTTGTTCTCGACAGCCTTCCTCACAACGGCGCGTATAACCGCATTCAGGCCCGGGCAGTCCCCGCCGCCTGTCAAAACTCCAACTCTCTTCATGATCACTTCCTCCTTAAGTAAAAAGTCAAAAGGAAAAAGGTAAAAGTTATGTGTCGCTATCGCGACATTTATATTTAGGTCCGACGGACACTATACTTTTGCCTTTTTACTTTTACATTTTTTCTTTTAAAAATTACCGTATTCGATGCTGCCCTTGTACTGCTGCGCCTTGTCGTCTTTCTTCGTATCCTTATGCGTCTCTTCTTTATGGACGATCTTTACGACGTGGACCTTTATATTGATAGGCTCATCGACGCCTAACATGTCCTGCACGCGCGACTTGACCACGTTCTGTATCTTCTCGGTCGTCTCGGGGATATGAATGTCCGAGAAAAGCGTTACCTTGTTCACTATGATTATGCCTTTCTTGCCGGCCCGTACATTGGGCTTCAACTCCTTGACTTCAGGCATCTGTTTGATGGCCCTCTTGATGAAGTCTTCGATAGCGGACAATGATATTGTGACCTGGCCATCCGGATTCTCAAAAGCTATAGTCCTTTCCCGCTGGAACTTTCCCATCGTTAACTGCACGACCATCAGGCTTATGAAGATGATCAGTATGCCCGTGATACCAAGTATCAACCTTATATTGGCCGTCGCGTAAACGGAGTTAATCGCGTCGACCACCATTTCCGGAGGGATCATGTTCAACGAGACGACTATCAAAATGCCGCCCATCAGGAGGAATACCAGCGTGTAAAAAAACAGTATCAACCCATTTACGAATCTCATAAATACCTCCGTTTCTTTGAACCCGTTAATTTTTTTTCTTATCAGCGCTTACGGGGAGGCGTACGCCTTCGACAGCCACATCAACTTCCGACAATACCAGCCCGGTCATCTTCTCTACCGCGCGTTTGACGTTCTCCTGGACCTCGTCGGCTATGCGCGGTATGTCAACACCGTACTCCACCAGTATAAAGACCGTCAACTTGACCTCGCTCTCCTTGGTCTGTATCCTTACGCCGCCCCCGAATGATTTTCTTAAGAATACGTCGCAAATGGTCCTGCGTATCCCCCCGCCCATCTTATAAACACCCCTGACCTCCAAGGCAGCGATGGACGCTATGGCAGTGATGGCTTCGTTACTTATCCTTACCATCCCGAGGTCGGTGGTCCTTTCTTTATGCGTATGCTCTTTGCTCATAACTGAAGATCCCTCCGATATGACCGTGCAGGTCACTCCGCTTTCTGGAAAAGGGTCTCGATAAAATCTGTCGAGAATT
>JAQUSE010000112.1 GCA_028715235.1 Candidatus Omnitrophota bacterium
CCTTCCTTGATATCGGAATAGATCTCTCTCTTCGTCTTCGGGTCGGCTCCGCCCACAAGAAGCGCCACGTTCACGCCAAGCGGCATAAGAAACTCGCTCAAGCTTATAAAATGCTGCCGCGCCAAAACTTCCGTCGGCGCCATAATACACCCCTGGAATCCGTTCTGCACTGTGAGCGCCAGTCCGTATGCGGCCACTATGGTCTTGCCGCTGCCCACGTCACCTTCGAGAAGCCTGTTCATCGGCTTGCCGCTCGACATGTCGCGCTCGATATCGGCTACGGCCTTCTTCTGGGCCTGTGTCAGCTCGAACGGTAGGCTCCTCTTGAACGCATCGACGAGTTCGCCGCCTATCCTGTGGCTGGGCGCGTCCTCTTTCAGCTTCACATTCTTCTTCTTTACCGCCAGAGCAAGCTGCAGTAAAAAAAATTCCTCGAAGACTATCCGCCTGTAAGCCTTTTCGAGATTATCGAAGCTGGCAGGGAAATGTATATTATGTATCGCGAACTTGATGTCGACCTATTTCTCGCGGGCCTGCATATATGTGGGCAATTTCTCGGCGAGGAGTTTGCAATAATTCGTTACTGCCTGGAACAGCAGGCTGCGCAGATATCTCTGCGACAATCCCGAGGTCGAGGCATAGATGGGCGCTATCCTGCCGATGTGAATGGAATCGGTATCGTCGCCTTTCAACAGTTCATATTCCGGCTGAGTTATCTGCAGTTTGTCGTGCCGCTCGACCTTGCCGTACAGGACGACCTTCTGCCCTTTTCTCAGATAATCTTTCAGGTATGGCTGGTTGAACCATACGGCGTGGATAAAGCCTGTGCCGTCGGTCACGGCTACCCGGAATACCGGCATCCCGCTTTTTGCTATACGATTTGTAACGGTGAATACATCTCCGTGGATCGTCTGAGATTCGCCTATCTTCAAGTCTTTAATAGGAACGAATATTGACCTGTCCTCGTATCGAGCCGGCAAATAATACAGCAGGCCCTCAGCGTCCTCGATCCCCAATTTCGAAAGTTCGGCCGCTTTCTTCGGGCCCACGCCCTTGAAATACCTGACCGGCGACTTCAATGTATGGAAACTTGCTTTATTTTTCTCTTGCATGCGCCATTTACCTGTGTTATCATTTATCCTTCGAAGCCCTACTGCAGTCTAACTTCCTTAAGGGCGAAGAAGGACAAAACGGAGCTAAAAAATCATGTCAAAAGTATGCTATTCATGCGGCAAGAAGCCGGTAGCCGGCAGGACTATAGTCCGCCGGGGCCTGGCAAAGAAAAAAGGCGGCGTGGGCCAGAAGATAACCGGCATCACCGCGCGCCGTTTCCTGCCTAACCTTAAGAGCGTCCGCGCTATCATCGACGGCACTCCTCAAAGGGTCACCGTCTGCGTAAAGTGCCTCAAGGCCGGTAAGATCAAAAAGGCTATATAAATTTTTATTTAACCAGGTTAGAAACTACGGTCTCCGTCAGATCTAACCTGGTTAATTTTTTATCTGGCGCGCCTGGGCAGAATCGAACTGCCATACATGGCTTCGGAGGCCATTGCCTTATCCTTTAGGCCACAGGCGCATTTCGAATAAGTATACTCCCAAAGATATCAAACGTCAAAATCTATTATACCAGATAGCCGACTTTATGGTATATTTTATGCTATGTTAAAGGCGAGCGAACTCTTAAAAGAATGCGGCATCCTGCTCCTCATCGCCGCGGCAGTGACGGCCCTGTATGGCCATGCCCTCGGATTCGGCTTTGCTTATGACGACGACCCGCTTATCGAGACGAATCCCTACATAAAGGATCCGGGCTACATCGGCTCCTTCTTTTTAACGGACATGTGGCGTCTCTCCAGGTTCCCGGCTTCAGCCAATTACTACAGGCCCCTGGATATGCTCTCTTTCTATCTCGACCATGCCGCATGGGGCCTCAACGCCAGGATGTTCCATCTGACAAATATCCTGTTATTCATACTTACATCATTACTCGTCTATACCGTCATCAGAGCCGTTTCCGGCTCAAGGCTCGCGTCTATCCTTGGAACTGCCATATTCATCGTCCATCCTGTAAGCGGCATCGCCGCCTGCTGGATAAGCGGAAGGAACGAACCTCTCTTTCTTATATTCACGCTTGCATCCTTTCTGATGTTCCGGCAAGCCGATAATTCCAAAAGCTCATCCGGCCGCGTCTTTCTCTGCGCCGGCTCAGCGATGATGTTCGCCCTTGGCCTATTATCAAAAGAGGCGGCATTGTTCCTGTTGCCGCTTCTTGCATGGTATGACTATTGCTTTACCTGCGATTTCAGCGTTAAAAGAATATTAAAAAAACTGATAAACTATCTACCACTTTTCGTCGTCGCCGTCGTATACTTGTGGGCAAGATATGTGGCATTGGAAGGCGCTTCCGGTATCTACATACGCCATCCGAAGGAAATGCCGCTGGCGACATGCCTGGCCCTCACGCTGAAGAGCATCCCCTATTACATCAAATCCGCGCTCTTCCCTTTTCCGCTGGAATTCCAGGCGCTTAAGATCCCCGTCGTACCCTCGCCGGATCTTGCAGGCATCGCTGCAACTATCTGCCTGATATGTTTTCTTCTACATTACGGCTTCAGATACGGGCTTTCATTCAAAAAGGAAGTATTTTTTCTCGGCTGGGCAGCGATAACTTCAGCAAACGTCCTGTTTGTCGCCATATTAATGGGCCCGAGGTTTCTGCTATTCCCTCTTATAGGAATAGCAGGGTTTTCCGGCATCTTCGCGGCGGGGCGCAAGAAACTTATCATTTATGGCGTTACGCTGGCGCTTATCATATCAATGGCAGTCTCATCATATTGCAATACGCTGCATTGGAAAGATAATTCGACATTGCTGGAATTAATGGTAAAGAAATACCCGAAAGACCCGATCATTATTTACCAAATCGGATGCGCATATTCCCTGCGCAATGACCTGCCCTCGGCGATTGCTAAATACAAGGAAGCGCTAGATATCCAATGGGACGTAAAAGAGGCGCGGTTCAATCTCGCACACGCATATTTTAATCTTGGTAGGTTCGACGATGCGATCACCGAGTTCGAGGAACTCGCTAAGCACAATGGGCTCATGCCGCAGATCCACCAGGCGCTGGCCGTCATATATGAGAAAAAGGGCCTATATGGGAAGGCGATAAAAGAAGTGGAATATGAATTGAGTCTCGGAACTCCGGAATACGCTAAGATGCTTCTGTTCCTGTACCAGCTTTACGAAGAGAATGGGGAAAGTCCCAAAGCCTTGAGGATCAGGAAACTGCTGTTGAACTATTAGAATGCTATTCTAATCGACCAGGCGTTTTATCTCGTCGGAAACGCCGTCGGTCTTTTTAACAAATGCCACGCCCACATCGAAGGAACCGTCGTCATTGTCCTCTATGCGCGCTACCTTGCCTATCACTTTGTTGTTCACTATTAATGCGCGCTCCTCAACCTCTTCGCAGATCCGCGTAGTCCTGAAATCCAGGTCCAGCACCACTATGCTCGAGATGGCCGGATGATGCTTGCTGGTAAATAAAATGCCTGAAGCGCTCAGGTTCTTGGACATACCATTGAGCATATCGGAAGCTTCGGTCTTAGCGGGCGTTACTACCCTGTAAGTAACCGGCTTCTCGTGCCTGTATCTGAAAAATTCGCGCCTTTCCACTCCCGGGTATTCGGACATGTCAACTCCTCTTTTTTGTAGTTTTAGCTTCCGTTGAACTCTTCATCTATATTATATTCTTATGCCCCTAGTGTCAATCAATTTTGTTAATTATTCGCCTGAATTCTTTGTCCGCGGCTATCGTCCGCGCCGCTATGTGATTTGCCTCCGGCGTAAAATGGCCGTCGACGTCGAAGAAGAGCTTCTTCTCCTTATTTTTCAAGAATACCGGCAAAAGGTTTATGCTCGGAATATCGTTGTCGCGTGCGTATTTTTCCAGCATATCGAAAGCGTAATAATCGTCGTATACCCTGCCCTTCTCGAAGCCCCAGTAAGCCCTGCCCTCGCCCCATTGATCCGGGCCGACGTGGATACCGTAGGGATAGATGACGAGGATCATCGGTATATTACGCTCGTCCAACAGCTCTTTTATCTTGCCCAGATATACTTTCACCCTTTCAAAATGCTTCTCGATATACGGCAGGCGGTCCCGCCCCCTGATCATCAGATATCCGTCATATTCGACAGGGTCCCGCGTCTTGAAATAGTCGTTCTCTTTAGCCACTATCAAAGCCTTGGCGCGCTTACCCGCCAACTTCGCCTTTATATACTCAGCAAGCCCCAGGATGCGTATCTTCTCTATGGTTCTTATCAGCTTATTATGGATATAGGAGCAAAGGCGTGAATGCGAACGCATGGCCAGCCACCAGTCGTATCTTCCGTTCACATATGACGGATCGCACCTGAGAATATTACCCGCCTTATCGTATATGAGCGACCGTTCGCCCCGCCAGACATCGGCAAGGTCCGAGAAATCGAAGAATAGCAACACGAGGTCGGGCTTGAATTCGAGATATTCGTCGCGAAGCCGCAGGTAATTCAATAGCGGAGAATAATTGCCGAACCCGGCGTTAATAACTTCCGCGCTTACATTCTCATCGCGCAGGTCTTGTTCAACAAGCGCGGGTATCGTCTCGTTATCATTGGAACCTACACCGAAAGTGAATGAGTCCCCGACGGCCATTATGCGCGTTGTGCCGGGCTCTTTATTGAACTCGATATCGCCCCCGCGGAAGCCGTAGTTATTGATATGGATGTTTACGTCGTATTCGCCGCGCCTTGATGAGATATTCCTGAATTGGCTGTTTGGATTAAAGACATGCGAATACTTCTTGTCGGCGTGTCCCATCGAATTCTTCAATCCGACGTTCCTATCGAAAAGGTCTCGTACCCTGAACGCGACCTCCGCGATGACCGCGACCGTCACGACCGTCAGCAAAACCATGATAAGCGTAAATAAAGCTTTCTTCATATCGCGCTATTATATCACCTGGCCGGATTTTGGGGTAAAAAAACTTGCCAAAAGTTAAGTAATAGTGTATATTTATACCAGATAATAACTAAAAAGGATTATTATATGGTAATAAAACATACTATTTTATCTAGAAAAGACTCACATCTGCTTGAAAATGCCATATTAAAATATGGCCGCATAGTTTCGTTTACCCAGTTATACGAGATATTAAAGAATGACTACTCTCTTGCCGAGGCAAGAAACCGCATAGCTATGCTGGCAAACCTAGGTTGGCTTATAAGGATTAAGAAGGGGTTTTATACAATAGTAACAGATATCGGGTCTCTTTCCACGGAAGGCGTCTCTTATTACGCTATTTCTCATGCTTTGAACATGGATTCATATATATCTTTCGAAAACGCCCTACAGTATCACGGCCTATTCGATCAGATGCTGTCAGGTATAGGCGCTGTAACATTCATGCGTGCCAGAGTCTATAAGGTCAAAGATGAGGAAATCAGATTCTTCCATATTAAAAAAGATCTATATTTTGGGTTTTACGAAGAGCGTTCGGATATAGGGCTGGTAAATATAGCGTCTAAGGAGAAAGCTCTTTTGGATATTCTATATTTTAGGTCAAATGCTTACTACGCGAGCCTTGTCTGGGAGAAGCTTAGAGAGAATAA
>JAQUSE010000113.1 GCA_028715235.1 Candidatus Omnitrophota bacterium
CTAATATATGCGGCGCTTTCTTCCAAAAGGCCTTTTTTTTGAGTGCGCCCGAATAGTTCCGATAAAAACACTGTGTGTTTTTTGGTCAAGTGTAACCGGCTTATCGAACATGGCTTCGCGGAGGGCGTTTCAACGACGCAGGTAGCGCCGTTCTCAATAAAAAAAGAGGTTATTTCCGGGATGTCGCATGAAACCAGGCCTAGCGCCCTTACCTTTTGCAATGATTCATATTCATTATTTATTAGCGCGGCGGAATGATCCGAAAAACCCATTTTAGAATAGGCTATGACGCACCCATCTGGGTTTACGATTATTCCGGTCGCCTTATCCATGAGCGGATTGACCGACAATGATATGTCTATCTTTACGCCCAACGACCTTTCAAGAGTTTTTTTCAGTCCTGTCCCTTCGCTGTCATCCTTGAACAATATATTTCCTGCCAGCACCGTGCCGGCCAGCCTCATCCTTATCAATGCCATTACCGCAAATTTGAGAAATTTATTCTTCAAACTATACGGATGGTAAAAATCGAATACCCCGGCACGGCTATAGGGCGCGCCCAGAGGCAGCAGCCAGCGGATTTCTTCTTTTGAAGGAAGGGCAAGATAAGGGTCTCCGTCTCCGGCGTCCATAAGGCGCCCGTTTATTTTCCCTATTATGCTCATCGCGTCAGCGCTCATATCGAGATCCCCGCTCCTTCGCGGTCATCGCGGTCCTTCTTTCCAGGACGCACCCGACCACGGCGCTCAGGACGTCCTCCATCGGCCCATCGGCATTGACAGATTGTAAATTCTTTATTCCGGGCGCTATCTTTTTGAACCGCTCGGCCTGGACCTCTATCTCTTCAAGGCTTAGCTCTTTTTTGCGCTCATGAACGGCCTTCGCCGAGGCGTCCAGATATATAGCCAGGTCTGGAGCCGGCACCAGCCCCACAAAGGCCCTGATAAACCATTTGGGAAGATCGAAGCCGTACCGCCTGGGATCGTATAAAAAATCATAAGCGTATCTTTCGAATATCACTATCGCGTTCTTTCTTTCGGCATCGTGCACCCTTATATAATACCCGGCTGTTATGTCGATAAGATAATAGAAAAACCGCGTAAGGGAGAGAAGCGGCGTGGTTCTTTTTTCCCACGGACGATCGAAGGGCTCTGTTCTCTTCCCTCTAAGCGCCCCTAAAGACGGCAGCCATCCCGGCCTGTAATGCAGTATTGTGCTTGCATCCGATAAGAATGCGTTCTTCAATATATTGAAAGCGCCCTGCGCTACCGAACTTTTGCCGGCGCCGTCAGGGCCAAGGATGCATATCACTATTCCGGGCGGGAATATCCTGTATCTGGTCACTTCACGGCATATGGCCAGGAATATTCCGGCTGTCCTTACCGGATGCCTAAACCATGACCTGCGGCAGACGCTATGCCTGGCCCTTCGCGATAAGCCCAGAAGCTCGGGCCACATGCCGCCAATGGCCGATTCAGTAATGTCCAGCGCAAGCTTTCCACCCGTTGCGTCCGAAAGAACATCGATAAACTCTTTTTTATTTTCAGCCGCCGTCTTCCTGATAAAGTCCTTGTATCTTTCTTTTATCTTTGCCTTATACAATAATTCGCCCAGTAGCAGCATCACCGCTTCGTGGACAGGGCGCGGCGCATAAATAGACTTGAAAGGGATCCGCTTAGCCAGCACGTCGCTCGTCTTGAAAAAGATCGCCCCCCTGTATCCCGCGTAGAAAAGTATATCGACCTGGATAAAAAAATAGTCGTTTACGGAGGAAAATCTATAAAATCTGTACATGATCACATGGTTCCTCTTTATTATCTGCAGGACCTTTAGATCGAGAGCTCCGGCGATATCGATAAGCA
The DNA here is from genome assembly GCA_028715235.1 of Candidatus Omnitrophota bacterium. Taxonomy (GTDB): domain Bacteria; phylum Omnitrophota; class Gorgyraeia; order 2-01-FULL-45-10; family 2-01-FULL-45-10; genus JAQUSE01. The sequence continues at coordinate 1,863 of JAQUSE010000113.1, forward strand.
TCCGCTCTGTTTTCGCGCTGTCTTTTACATTGACCAGGATATCCACATCCGAGCCCGGCCTCACATAAGGCAGCTGGGCATAATTCCTGGCCACACAGTAGGGGATACCCCGCTCGTCCAGGCCTTTGAAGACCATGCCTAAAAATTCCGCGCTGTCTATCGCCATCGTTTTGATGTCACCTGTTTTATAACAAACCCCGGCTGCATAATAAGCGCCGCCATAATAGCCGGGAGCATCCTGTGGTAAGAGCGTTTTGAAAAATTTAAAACCGAATATTTATACAGGGCTTTCGCATAGTCTTTTCGCTCCGCGTTCAACTTCTTAAGTAACGGCATGCGCGCGCGCGACGCCAGGAACTCTTCCCACGACTGTTCATCCCGGCCGCTGCGCCGGCGCGCAAGGCAATCTTTGAGCCATGCGACCTTCAGCCTCGCGGACTTGGCCTTCTTAAAAGAGAAAGAGGACCCCGACGAGTGTATCCTGTATTTTAAAAGATATTCGCCCTGCACAATTATACGGTGCCCTTTTTCCAGGACCCTGTTCCACAGGTCTATATCTTCCGCGGGCCTGAACTGGGGCCGGTACCCGCCCACTCCTTTTATCACGTCTCTTCTCATGATGACGCTTGGATGCGGCAGCCCGACCAGTTCATTGTTTTCTACGGTCTTATCGACGGATATCCTGCCCGTCCATTTAGAAGTATTTTTGCCTATGACCCTGCCATTTTCGTCAATATAATATACGAGCGTCGCCGCCACCGATATGTCCGGGTTGACTTTAATAAAATCCAGTTGTCTCTCCAGGCGATCCGGCAGGGATATGTCATCGGCGTCCATCCGCATCACCCAGACGCCGCGGCATTGCTCAAGCCCCATATTCAATCCTTCTCCCTGTTCTTTATAAACGTCATTCCGTATCAACCTGATACGGGGATCCTTCCGTCTCATATCTTCGAGGTATTCTTTCGTCCCGTCACCGCTCGCGTTATCGACTATCACAAACTCCCATTCACGGTAGGTCTGGGCGAGAATACTTTCCACCGCTTCCTTAATATAAGGCATGCCGTTGCGGACCGACATCAGGACGGATACGGCGGGGGAATTTGTCATGATAAGCCTTTTAATGTATCGTCAAGATATGCACGCAACCCTTCATCGAGGCTGCGAGGGGTCCAGTTCAATACCGCTTGCGCCTTTGCGATGGAGCCATAAGAGACGCGCGGCTCGTTGGAACGCATATTTATTGCGCCGAACCGAAGGAGGGAGGGCTCGGCCTTTATCTGCTTTGCCAAATATAGTAAAAGCTTTTTCAGGGTAACTGCCTGGCCGCTGCAGATATTGAATATATCAAATAGGCTCTTTCTTGCGAGATCCCGCATCAGCGCCGAATAACCCTTTACGACATCTTCTATATAAGTAAAGTCCCGCTTTTGACCACACGCCGACAGGTCTATCGGCCTTCCTCTTTTGAGCGATGCGACTACGCTCGGTATCACCTTATTGGCGCTGTCCATGGCGCCATAAGGAATGAATAGCCTCGCTACGCGCGTAGGTATGCCGAATTTTAGCGACAGCTGCCTAGCGCAAAGAGTTTCGGTTAACTTGGACAATCCATAAGGTGTGTCCGGAAAACACGGATCGCCTTCGCGGCAGGGCGATGTTGAGGCGCTGTACTCGGCCGATGAGCCGGTAATGATAACGCCTCTGCACTCATTGGCGGAAATATTTGCGTACAATGCGTCGAGCGGCAGGACATTTACGCGCTCCCCTTCCGCAATATTATAATCCGCTTTGCCGTAGTCTGTCGCATATCCCGCGTGGTGTATCCATATCTCCGGCCTCTGGGCAGCCACGATCCTTTTCGCGCCTTCCGGATCCGTTATATCCAATCTCTTCAAGACCGTTCCTGCGGCCTGCGCCGCGGCCAGCCGGCTGCGATGCAGCGGATCGTACTCCTTTATATTTTTACTGATAGTCCCTGTAACCTGATGGCCGCGTCCGGAAAAAAACGCGGCGAGATGGAATCCGACAAAGCTACTTACCCCGGTGATGACTATCTTCATCCTGCCCCTATTATTGAATTTCAACCGGCCGGCTCCCGCGCTCTGCCCCACTTATACGGGATCGACGGGTCATGCGGGTCTCTTCTCTCTATCTCCGACTCGTCATGGGGGGTCGACGCGCAATTTGCGACTATCGAGTCCGCGGGGCCAAGGCCCTGAAAACCGTTCCAGAGCATCGGCGGAACAGTGACCAGGCAATAATTGTCCGGCCCCATAAGTATCTCCTGGACCTCGCCCTTTGTAGGGCTCTCTTCCCTGCCGTCATAGATAACAAGTCTTATCTTTCCGCTCGGCACAGCGTAGTTCAACGTCATGCGCTTATGTATGTGCCATGCCTTTACCGCGCCCGGACGCACGAGGGAGAAATAGATCTCTCCGAATTTGACGAAATGCGGCGCGTCGGCTCTGAGCATATGCATTATTGCGCCCCTTTCGTCAACGATCTGCTTCAACGGTGTTATTATAACCCCGTCTATCACGTATGCCTCCCCGCCTTTCGCATAAGCCCCTCATATCTTTTTATCTGCTCCGCGCAAAGCTTGTACGTGTCTCCAGCGCCGTAATTTTTATACCACTCCACAATATACTTTACGGTCTTTTTCATGTTCATAAGAGGCTTCCATTTTAATTTGCTTTTTGATCTTGAACAATCCAGATAAAGGAGCTGCGCTTCATGCTTATTCGAAGAGTCCTTTTGCACCAGCATCTCTCCGCCTCCCCATTCGTCAACTATCATCTCTGCAAGAGATTTTACAGAAACTATCGACGTCCTGTCGGGGCCGAAATTCCATCCTCCGCTCAGGTCTTTACCCTCATATTGCTCTTTGGCCAATATTAAATACCCTGACAGGGGCTCCAGGACAAATTGCCATGGCCTTACCGCGCGCGGGTTCCGTATCTTTATCCTCGCGCCTTTTTTTAAACTCCTGATGATATCGGGGACCAGCCTATCGGGCGCCCAATCCCCTCCTCCGATGACATTGCCCGCCCGGGCGGTCGCCATCTTCAGACCAAATGAATTCCTGTATGACTGGACCGCCATTTCAGCGCATCCCTTGCTGCAGCTGTAAGGGTCCCGGTCGCTCAAAAGGTCTGTTTCTGTATAGCCCTTTTTTTGCTCCACGTTCTTATAACATTTATCGCTTGTGACCAATACGATGCTTTTCGCTCGGTACTCCTTTAAACACTCGATGATATTTATCGTGCCCATGACATTGGTCTCGAAAGTCGCCCTCGGTATGTCATAGGAAAGCCTTAAGAGAGATTGGGCCGCCAGATGGACCACTATCTGGGGCCGGTGGGCCTTGAAAACTTTTTTCAATTTGCCGATATCCCGGATGTCGCCCCTTATATCGGTGATCTTTCCCGCCAGTTTCGACAATTCAAAAACGCTGTTCTTATAGTACGGGTCAAGGGCATATCCTATTACGTTGGCGCCCATTTCGTTCAGCCATATACTAAGCCACGCGCCCTTGAAACCGGTATGTCCTGTGACCAGGACGGTCTTATTCTTAAAAAAATTACGAAGGCCCACGACATTCCTCACGTTATTTTTTCCACGACGCTTTTCCCGAGCTCCACAATTCTTCCAGGAACTGCTTATCCCTTAAGGTGTCCATGCATTGCCAGAACCCTTCGTGTTTATAGGCCATCAATTCTCCGTCCCTGGCGAGGTCTTCCAGCGGGTCCTGCTCCAGGATAGTGTCGTCCCCTTCCAGATAGTCGAATA
>JAQUSE010000114.1 GCA_028715235.1 Candidatus Omnitrophota bacterium
GCGTCGATCGGACAGATATTAAATACGCTCATGTGTTCTTTGTCCTTATCGAGTTTTGACCTGTAAGGTTTCGTTTCGTAAATGTTTATTCCCGTAAGCATGAGTATTCTCCTTTTGTTTACAGAACAAGTATCGCCAGTTCGTCATCGCCCGGATCCATTGACCCGTTAAGCGAGAACGAGCACTTGGCCAGCTGCAACCCGTCTCTTTCCTCGTCTTCCACCTTTACGTACTGCGCTCTCGGAATATAGAAACGGAATTTGTTGCCCGCGACCGATCCCACGGTAAAATCGACCGTCATCTCTTGCCCTGAAAACATCTTTGAGTGAAAATCGTGTTCCGCCGCTTTCACCATCTCGGGGTTAAATGAGCCCTGATAGTTTCTCGAGGTAATGGCGAAGGACAATATCCCCCTTGCATCATTTACGTCGTCTCTTGAGACGAGGGTATTGGCAAGATCAAACTCCATCGCCTCTATGCGGGCCGCGAAACCGTCGACCGTAAAGAGCGCGTTTAAGAATACGGGCGGCTTTGTCGTCTCGTGGGCGATATCCTTAAGCATGGCTTCGTCCGTAACGCCCGCTTCCACCCCCTGAAACTCGAAGTCCGCCATGACCGGCTCGCCCGACTTGAAACTGAGCTTCGCCTTGCCTCTCGATCCTTTAATGAGCTTACGCATCCCGTCTTCGTATAGCCCTTGGGTCACAGACGGTATCTCATCCGAGACCGGATGCAGGATAAATCCCGCGCTTACGGGAACCGACGAAATGATGCTTGTCGCCCCTGAACTTGCGCCCGTTATAGTCTCGCCCGATTGGAACGTTCCCGTAATAGGAACGAAATATATGATAGGCGATCCCGTGGTCGTCTTTATCACGACAAGCCCCACTGCTCCGGACGTACCTCCCGATATAAACTCCGTGTGAAGAAACGGCCCTCCCGTTACGGCCCCGATCCCCATCGACTTAAGCTCGCCTGCCTCGAGACCGCAGGCTCCGAACACCTTCGCCCATTCGGGCAATACCGCCGCCGAGCCCGAGCCTCTTAATTCGAGCCTGTAGGAAAGCCCTGCGGGCCGCTTGCCCGGGATCTTCCCCAAAGGCGAAAAGGACCTGCGGGCGGGATTACGCTCGAACATCTCCGTGTCAAAATTCGCCTTAGGGTCGTATACGAGAAGCTTCGCGTCTACGGCCGATACCGCCTCGACAACGCCCTCTTGGGCTTCCGTCTTTACGGCAATTTGCCTTCTTCTTGATAGCATCCGTCCTCCTTCTATCCCGCTATTTCGGGATCGGTTTGTCTGTGCTGATAAACAATTTCGAGTTCCACTATTATGCCGGCATGAGGCTGGCCCTCGGCCGTCTCGAACATGACATTCGACCTTATATTGGTATCCTTGGCGAAATCTCCTCTTGTCACATCGATCATGAGAGCTTTTTCGACATCGCCCAAAAGACTGTTGAGTAAAGCGTCCGTTGAGGCAGGATCCGACTCGTCCTGTCTTGTCCAGATATCGAGATATACGGTAAACCTGCAGGTCATGAAAGGATTCGGAACAGGATCCTTAGTCTCTTGCCCGGCGTTAATGACGATACAGGGAATGTTAATGAGACTGTTGCCGGATTGTTTCCACCTCTGTACACTTGCGATCGTATTATGATAACCGCCCGCTTCCGTGATGGACTCAAGCGTAGTCTTTATATTTTCGAGGATCGATTCTCTGACTGTCATACGCTGTCCAAAGCCTTCTTTATCGATTTATTAAGAATATTAATGCGTTCGTTCTGCATATCGTCCCACGTCTTGTAGAAGCCGAGTCTCGGCCGAATTTTAATCCTGTTCTTTAATACGAATAACGGAATGAGTTCTCTTGATCTCTTCTTCACCCTCGCAAGAAACGATTTTCCTTTTAAGACGATCTTAATGACGTTCTTCATGGTTCGAGGCGCGCGGTACTTTTTCTTCAATCGTCCCGGATACTGCCCGCCTATAAACATCTCGGGTCGAGCCGATAAAGGAGCCGCCAGCTTTTCGCCTCCGGCGGCTTTAATGGTCGCTCCTTCCTCGTGCATCCGCGATATCTTGGAATCCGAGAATATTGTCATGCCCATCCCCTCGATGTCGCGCGAGACGAGACTTGCCCTCGTAAAGTGGCTGAATATCCCGTGAGGACGTCCCTTAACACCCGGAGGACCCTGAAGTCGGGTCTGTTTAAAGGTTTTCAGGAATTTGCGCGAGATATGATCGAAGCCGTCGCCGAGTTCCATTTTCAGCTCTTTCGGAAAAAGTCTGATAGCTCTTTCAAGGTTCTTTGTGTTTATCTCAACTGTTAGCGTTGTCATTTTTGAATAAGCAGGTGAAACATTCCCTCGTCATGATCTATAATATCGATAACAACCCACTCGATCGCGGTAGCCCCTATAACCTCAGGTAGTGACACCTTATCTTGCCCCTTAGATACGAGTGAGACTCCGTGCGTCGCGTCGTTAGCCACAAATATTTCGGCCTGTCCCGCGAGAACTCTTCCCGAATCCTCTAAGGACGGGTCAAGCCTCTTGCGGTTTACGATGGCGCGGATGGATTTCGCACTCTCGCCTTTCGGCGTATATACGATGTCCTCCGCGAATTCGTCCGTATTGAGGAACGTATTTATTACGTCTTTTGTCAGATCGTTTTTTAACGACATAATCCCTTTAGGTATCCGGAGGCGGCCCGCAAAGACCGCCCCCGGACTTTTTCTCGCCTTTTAGGCGTCTACCTTCATCAGATGCCCGAAGTAAGGATCGATAATATGCTCGTCAACGTGCTGTCTGACTCTGAATATATCGCTCCTTGCGGCATCGTCCCGATACTGCTCGACCGTGGCGTTCTCGGGTGAATCGAGCGTCCACAGGAAAGTTCTTCCCAAGGACGGGCTTGAAAGCCTCTGGCTTGCGTCGATCACTGCGACAAGCGCGTAATCGTCGTTCCAGATGTCCGCGGACGCGAAGGGCTTACCCTCCTTGGCCGAGTTATAGATGCCCTTACCGACCACGATCTCCTTTATCCCGAGGATATCGGCCAGCGCGTTCAGGATCTCGGCTTCGGTAAGCCGCGCGACATACTTGATCGCATCCTTGATCCCGTTGTTGGCCAATAGCCTGTCGATATTGGCCTTCGAGCAGATGAGCGTGCGCGGGTCCATGCCCGTATTCTGCCTTACCTTCTCCCGCGAAGCCCTCACCTGAGCCACAACGTCGGTTGAGGCGTTGTCCCACGGAGCTCCCGCATAGTCCGTGTAAAGGGCCGCTCCGGTAAAGGTGGCCGGATTAAATACCTTGGCCGCGATCCTCCTCTCCTGACCCTGCAATACTCTGCGGGTCACGATCTGAACGGTGGTGAGTTCAGCGTTGAAATCGGTCTCATAGAGCGACCTTTCCGAGTCGTCCAGAGGCCCTTCAAGGCCGAACTCCTCGCAGGCGTACGACCTGTCCTTGGCCTGAATACCGTCACGGTTGTAATTACCGCGCGGGGCGCGTCTCGTGTCGGCTTCCCGAGTTATCACTTTCCTCGTGATGGCGGGGAATATGCTCGCCTTCTTCTTCGTCTCGAATATCGGAAGCACCTTCGTCCCGATGAATTCGTCCTGCTGCTGGATGTATTCAAGGGCCGCCTCGCCTAACTCCATCCTCGGAACCGCCCTCGAGCCCTGATAATCTACTCCCATCTCTTATCCTCCCTTTCTTTTGAAGCTTTTTTACGATATGAGTCCTTCCACGATCTCCCCGTCCGAGGCCGATGCCTCGAGGACCTTGCCCTGTATCGACCCCGATACCGTGGCAGAAATCTTCCCGTCTATCGCGCCGTAGAAACTGCCTCCCGCGGAGATAGCGCCGGCGGCCGTCATCTTGAAGGTTCTGCCCCGAGACTTAAGCTCGACCGAGACGGATTCTCCTTGGGCCGCCTTGGCCGCCGTAAAGCCGATGAAGTCTTCGCCCGCGTCCGCGTATTCGACCTGACTTCCGCTTCCCGCGGAGAGCTTCACCCTTCGGTAGGGTTCGAGAGCCTCTCCCGCCGTAAATGCCTTGATACCGATATTAAACTGAGACATCTTCTTCCTCCTCTTGGTTTAAAAACGATCCTACTTTCTCTTCGGAGCCGTCGCCTTTAACGCCTCCGTCATGGAACAGTTATGCTCCGCCTTGTAGGCCCTTGCCTTCTCGAGGTGGGTCTTCTGCTTATCTTTGCCCTCCTCGGCATCCGGGCCCGGACTTGCGGGAGCGGCCTTCTTTAAGCCCTCCAGCTGCTTGTCCTGAAAGACGATCGTCGCCTGTTCGAGCGTCGAACCTTTCTCGATCGCGTCGACGGCAAGATCCGTCATATCCTTGTACTCCTTCGACTTCTTAAGGATTGAGACCGCGCGTTCCCTTTCCTTTGTCCTGCCTTCCTCAAGACCCGTCTTCTTTCCTTCCTCGACTCCGAGAGAATGGATCGAATTAAAAACGTCCGGCTTCTCCTTCTTTAACTCCTCTACCGTCAATGTTTCATACATATGCTTTGCCTCCTTCTTGGTTATGATTCTTTCTTTTTCTTCCCTATTCATTCTGTACTTCTCCAAAAACGAAATCATCTTCTCGACCGCAAGAGGCTCCTCGAGGAACCTGTCCAAAAACGCCGTCATCTCCGCGGACGGCTTGACTGTACCTGAGAAGAACGGCACTCCGAAAAGCCCGTCGTTGGCCGCCGGATCGTCCACTATATCGACGGAATTGAGTTTCTTTACTCTTATGAGAGGGGGCAGATCCTTGCCGTCCTTACCCTTGGCAAGGGTGCCGTCTTTCTCCTTTCGATACTCCTCGTCCCAGTGAATGACCATGCTCGAGCCGAAGGCGTCCGGGTCCGATTCGGCAAGGCTCATGACATAATTGGCCAGATCGCCGTCCGGGGCCTTATGGGCGGTGGGATCAATGTGAAGATCGGCCCTGACGATATCGCCGTCTCTCTTAAAATTCTTCACCCTTCCCAAAAATGTCCCGAGCGCCGTATTCGACATATTCGGATGCCCGAACCTTGATTTGACTCCGATCTTCTGCTTCTTTCCCAGCTCGACAATCTTTTCTAATGCCTCATCATCGAATTCACCCCTTTCATCGTGCGTTACCCCTTTCGTCACAACCGCAAAACCCGAGATCACCTCTTGCTTGCGGTCGACTTTCGCGCCGCCCCTTGCGATATCGGTTCTGAACAAAATATCCTTACTTGCCATCTTCGTCGTCCTTTCGCACTTCGACCACAACGTCGATTTCCTTCGGCATGGCCATCTCGGTGCCGCTAGTTATCTTCATCCTCTTTAGGAGCCTTAACGGCTCCTTTTTCTTTCGGTTTCGAGTCATTCGCTATCACATCCTCCAGTCCCAGCTCTTTTATTTTTGCCTGCTCCCGTTTTCTCTGCTCCAAACTCTCTTCCCAGTCTTTGCCCTCCGAGGCATAAAGATCCGAATACGTAGTGATGCCGTTCTTAAGCCCGACCTCCGCTGCCTGCACCTCTTTTAGCGGATCCACCCATTCCCAGCCCGGAGCGATCCACGAGGACTGTGTCCAGTATTCTTTCATCTTAAGAAACGTCTCGGCTTTGAGTTCTCTCTTAAGATACGCTTCTTCCAAAACCAT
>JAQUSE010000115.1 GCA_028715235.1 Candidatus Omnitrophota bacterium
ATACCCTGTCTTTATTCTTTAAGGTCTTGGGCGCGACATCCTTCATAGTCACGATCTTTTGGCATGTAACGCAGTAACCTTGCATCTAATACCCCTTCGCTTCCCAGTCTACCTCGGCCGTCCCGATAGGGGCGCCTGCCAAGTCGTAAACCTGAGCATCCATCTGGTCTTTTGTCTTACCGCTTAAAATAATGATTCCTTTTACGCCGTTAACAATCGCAGTATTGACTCTCGGCGGGAAACTAAAATCGGCCCCGAATATTATCGTCTTTCCGGCCACGGGTATCAGAACGTCCTTGGCCCACGCAACTCTTACGGACGGCGCGTTTATGAATATAGAACAGGCGTAAAAATATACGTTGTGACTAACATCATATGCGGAAAGCGTAAACTTAAACCTTACGTATCGGGCCCTGTAAGTGGCGTTAGCGTTTATGGCGGTAAAGGCCGTGTAGCTTACGCCGTCCTCGCTTAAAGATATCTCGATCGCGAGACTCCCTCCGGTGACATTCTTGTAAAGAACGTCCGTGAATATTTTGAATTCGAATATCGTCTCAAGGTCCAACGGCGTAACCATCTCGTAATACCCCGAAGGTCTCACAGGTTCGTCTAAGATCAGCCCCAGATCCGCTTCCTGCTGTTCCCACGTCTTTCCTTCGGCTTCCCTGTCCTCCCATAAGTTTTGAGTCAAAAGGCCGAAGACGTTCCTGACATACCCCGAGTCATAATCGTTTCGTCTTATAAGACCGAGATTCGATAATCTGTACTCGTGGTTTACGCTCCAAGGATCGAACGTATTGATAAAGTTCATTTCGGGAGGCGGCACTATCATAAGCGTATCGATACCCGGAGCCGCCGATTCGTTGCCCGAGGTGTCTATCGCCTTGATCATAAAGGTAATCTCGCCGGTCTCTCCGACCGGATACATGAATTCGGTCGTATCGATAAGCTCCGCTATCACCTGACCGACACCCCACTCAGATCCTTTCTTAATGATGTAGCGGGCGAGATCCGCGTCCGATATGGCGTTCCAGCTGAATTTTAATAGATTCCCCTCTTGATAGATTTCGAACCCGGTCACGTTAGACGGCGCGGCGAGTTTTCCGAGGACTGTGAGCGGATCCGATACAGTTCCGTCCGATGTGACACTATTGATTGAAACCGTCTTAATCCTTACAAGATACGTTGTATCAGCCTCGACACTATATACGGTGAAGTTCGAGCCGGAAGTAAATCCTATCGTCTTATAGTCGGCAGAGCCTTTCTTTAGCTCTACCTGATAGTGGCTTAAGAAGATTTTGGAATCATCGGTCGGCGGGTTAAAACTTATGAGTATATCCGATCCCACGGTTCCGTCGCGATGAAGGTAATAGGGGCTTTCCTGCAAAATGATATTCGATACGTCCGACACCGGCTTGTAAGGATTCGGAGGCGTCCCGTAGTCAAAGACCTGAATCGTGGCCCCGTAGCGATCGTTATAGATAGAGGCGTTATATTCCTGACATACGAATTTGAATACGTCTCTTTCGTCCTCTTCGATACGCTGAATAATAAACTCTTTATCGACCCACCCCATAAGAGAGTGCGTTATCTTTATGACATCTCCTATCTCCTGCCCTATAGCGTTAAGCGAGGTCGTGAACTCTATCATTACGGGGCAGAGCTTTAGCTCATAAAAATACTGGTTAGAAAGCCTTAATGCCTGCGACTGCCTGTTTATGGACGGAATCGTGAGCGTCTGTTCGACAAGGCCCCGTTCGTCCTGATCGATCTTATCTTCCTGCCCCCATGCTAGGATCCGCGCGTCGTCCTGTTCCGGGTCGAAGTATTCGATGCCGAAACGATTGATTTTTTGATCGAGGCCCTTCTGCGTTACTTTCAGGTCCCTTATATCGTCTTCGTTTAACGACGCGACCGAAGCCGATGGTTTCGCTACCAAGAGTTTCAGTTTCGAGCCCGACCTTATGAGGGCTCCCGCAAAGCCCACGAGCATCTCGGCCAAGTTGTCTGTAGCGGCCCTTTTCTGGTCTATACAGAATGACATGGCGTATCGCCTCTCGCTTCCGCCCGCCCCGTTCGAGACAAGCTCAAGACATCTGTCATAAACTTCCCCAAAACTCATATCGTCTACATCATCGGAAAAATATCCGCACCCGCCTGTCTGCATCTTCATTAAAAGATAATCCCTTATGCACGCCGCGGGATTATCCGAATATGATTTTGCGGCCGACCAGTTCGATCCCGTCCATGTCGAGACCTTCCTTCCTCTGACGACGCAGGTGACGTTGGGTCTGCCTCCTTTTAACTTATCCGAGGTCGAAAGATGAATATGAAGCATTGCCGTATGACGATACTGGATTCCCTCGAGATCAAGGCCCGAATCGGTCTCTACGTTCTGCGCGGGCGTTCCCAAGAATGCGTGATACGAACAGCCCGGAAGATTCCCTATCGGCTCCCCGTTTATCCTTATGTCCGTAATCGATTCGATCTCGCCCTGACATAAGGCGACGAGCAGATCTATATCCTCTCCTCCCATGACAGGGTTTTGATATACAATGTTTCCCGCAAGACGCGCCTCTCCGTAAAGTAAGGGCACCGGATACTGGTTTGTTGAGGTAGTCTGAAGCTCCCCGAAGCGGTATCTGGGAGAAGCCGCAAGCCCTCCCGATTTTGACTGCTGTCTTGATTGTATGGCAAGGCCCATGGAGTAGCCTGTCACGGCTAGCCCTATGGCGAAAAGAAGCGTCGTTCCGAATGCCATGCCGAGCGACGGCCCCAAGGCCATGGCTCCCACAAAGGCGACGGCCGCTATTATCGCGGGAGGCCCGGCCGGCGGGATATATATACGGCCGTCTTTTTCGCGGATGGCGAAAAGAAAATATTTCTCCCACGACGGGGTAAGGCGCGATATCTTCGACTTCTTGCCTTCTGTCGCGTGAAGCATACGACCGTATCCCAGATACAACCCCACGTGGAGTTCGTCATCGATCTTAAAGACAAGCACGTCTTCGGGTTGGATTTCGTCCTTAGGAATGATGCGGTTGTATTCTCTGATCTTAGAGATGACTTCTTTAGGGTCCAGCGATTCATAGTCGCTTGCCTTGGGCGCCACTCCTTCCATCCCGCGAGAATTAAAATACAGTTGCATGAGCCCTACGCAGTCGGTTCCCTCAAAGGACCTGCCGTCCTCCTTCCATGGAATACCCACAAGTTTATTCAATGTGTCTCTATCAAGCGTCTTCATTCTTCCTTCTTCATGGGGTTTATAAGCTGCGGAATATGCTTAAATCCGCCGAAATTCGCCTGATTCGCAAAGCGGTTTTTGCATACGTCGAACGACTTGTCGCAACCTCTTTCTATCGAATATGTGTCGCCCGCGATCGGCGCATGCGGTAATGCGTAATCGAGAATTACCTTATGATCTGCCGATACGAAATCCGTTATCTTTCGCTTTAAGCCGTTATTTTGACCTGATGTAAAATAGATGATTCCGTCGTTCCAAAAATCGTCTGCCTCTGTTCGCGCGGGGTCTATAATGAAACTTGCCCCCGATCCGGCCCCGATAATCTGGCCCGTAAGCCTTGTCCCGGCCACATTGAAAGAGCAGAACTCATCCCCGAATATATATGAGCAGTAGAGCTGCTGCATCCGGCCCGTCTCGACCGATAAGGATTTAAGCTTCGATTTACATTCGATCTTGACGCTCGTCTCGGTCAGCTCCGCTACCGCATTTATAATGCCGTCAAACATCACCTTCGCGTGGACAGGATCCGTCAATAGGTCTAAAAAGACTTTACGCATGACGACCCGCTTGCCTCGCAAATCAATCGTATTCAGGAAGCCCGACCACAGCCTGTCGACATTATCGATCTCGCCCGTAACAGCCTCTATCTCAAGCTGGCTCGTGGCGGGAATAGCCGAACGCTTGAGAGAGAGCGGAAGATAATCTTTTAATACCCCGTCAAGGTTCCAGAATCGGGTCTTCTTATTGTCGGACGTAAAATAGTAGGTTTCCGCGTCGCACGACCCTTGTGAGCCGAGATAAAAATCATACAGCTCTATCGGACGGTTTTCCGTCTTTAACGCTTCTTCTTTAAACTGGACGCTTAAATCCTGCATCAGGGCGCCTCATAAATATTCCACAAAACCTCTTTTAACTTTATCGAGGAGTTGTAGAGTTTAACGCTTACAAGCTCTCGCGAGAGCTTGTCCTCTTCAAATCTCACCTGAACGTAGTATTCGTAGTCGGCCGTAATCACAACGCCTGAGCTCGGAGGAGTCGCAAACTCTATTTTTACGGCTTCATTCGTAAGGTCGTTCGTCACGGTAAAACCCGACATAACCTGTACGCCGTTTAGATAAACCTTGATCAATGCCGTATCTATCGGGAAAATATCGAGATTAAATACGGTATCGATGTCGTTCCCGATTCCGACATTTTCCGCTTCTATCTTGTAACTCGTCGGAAACTTCACCCAGAAGGTGTCATATCTGCCCTTCCTCGCCTTAAAGAAGTTCCATATCAGATCTATCGCTTCTTCGTTTTCGCTATCCAGAAAGCAGTCGAGCGTCCTTATAGCTTGCGACCGCTTTGATCTTCGCTTCTCTTTACCCGAGTCGGATTCGAATATAAGGGTCGAGTATTCGACATCCTCTTTTAATCCGAATTCGGGCGTAAATGTCAGAACCTCGGTACTCATACGTTATTCCTTATGGTGCTGCGAATAGATCTATTCTTCGCGATGGCGCTCGATATGGCGTCTTCCATTACATCGGGATGCTGCATGAGCATATCCCGAAAAGACTTCGCGTCATTGGCCGCTATGTAAATGTTGAAGACCTGATTCTGATCTCCCGCGCCGGCGCCTTGATTTAATCTCTTAAGTCCTTCAGGCCCGAGACGCCTCATGCCGCGTCTCGATACTACCCCTTCGCCCGCTTGCGCTATTATCGGCACCTCGTCATGGGCTAAATACCCCGAGTGGGCGTATACGGGCCTCACCATGCCTCCTTGATGAAAATACGGGATCATGCCCGGAAAGACCGCGCCTATCGTCTTAATGAGAACTATCTTTGCGAGGACCTCGGCCAACACATCGATCATCATATTGCCGAATTCGATGAAATAATCCTTGGCGCTATCGAGTTCTCCCCTGAATGCGTCCTTAAATAAATGCTTAAAGGATTCGCTTAAATTTCTTGCGGTGCCCTGACCGATCGCCTCAATAGCGTTAAATGACTGCGCGACCTCTTCGATCTTGGTTTCTTTCCCGAGGCCTTTCAATGTGGCAATAAAACCCTGAATAGAGGCCTTCGCCTTATCATAACCTTTGACAAGCGACCCCTCGCCCTCTGACATAATCTTCGAAATCTTCTCCTGCGATCTGGCGATCTCTATATCCGAGGCCTTCGTAAGAAGCGCGAGCTCCTCTCTTAGCTTCTTTAAAGTTTCCGAAGTTGCCCTGAACGGCTCCCCGAGCTTGCCCGGGAGTTTTCCCAAAACGTCGTAGAATTTAACGAGGTACTGCAATACAAAATCGAAGCCCCATATAAGGCCTTTAAATAGCTTCGTAAACC
>JAQUSE010000116.1 GCA_028715235.1 Candidatus Omnitrophota bacterium
CTTATATCATTTACCCTCGCGTCGTCAAAAGAATAGGAATATGTGTAATCCGCCACCTCGCTCCCTACTTCAGTATAGGGATCGTCAGGCGTCCCGGTTCCGGAGTGTATAAAATAGAACGTCTCGCTTTTTCTTACGGAGCCGCCAGCTATGCTGCCGCCGCCCAAAACAGGATCACGGGCATCGTTTCGATATGTAAGGACTCTTGTCTTCCTCGAATCGCGTATGGAGTTATTCGGATCCGCGCTTGTATAAGACGCCCTGACATCGGCAACCGCGCCGTCCGGATCTTCATAATAATAAACGCTCGTCTCGCGTATCGTCAGGCCGTCCTGCGCGTAATTCAACGTGTAGTCCGATATCGATTGCGGCATCTGTCCGCTCATCACGTCTATCACATAGAATGTCTCGAACTTCAATTTGGCATCGGACCTTAATTCGTACCTATAGACCAGGGACTGCGGCACGCTGGCAGGATCGTCCGGCCCGGTACCAAGTAATATCTCGACAAGATCCGGGAAACCGTCCGCGTCCGTATCGATGCTCATGAGAGCCTGCACGAACTCTTGTGTCGTGGTTATGCCGGATATGTCTATCTTTGAAAGCAGGTTAAGCAAGTCCGCGTTATCTCCGGATATGGCGCTTATTAAAGCATCCCGCATCGAATCGGTATTCGGCACCTGGTATAAAATAAGCCGCATGAGATCCGCCGCGCCCAGGCCCGCGGCAAGTTTTTGCAGCGCAAACAATACATCGACATCGCTCAGCGTCCCATTGTCTATAAGCATGCTGATGTCGGTTATAAATCCACTTAATGTGCCGGATACGCCGGTCAACGCATTCAATAAATCTACGGCGCTGGTGTAGCCGCTGATATCCGCCCCCAACGCGGTAAGCTTATCTTTTAATTCGGCAAGAGCGGGGCTTCCAACGAGCAGCAGCATCATATTTAAAAGGTCTTCCGGGTCTGTGAAACTGTCCAGATCCATGCCGAGCAGCATATTGATCAAGGCCTCAACCGCGGCTTTATCGCCGGAATTTTGTTTTATGAGGAGGAGCATTAACTCTTCCGCGCTGCCGACGGCGCTTAAATCTATGGAGACCAGCAATGCCTCGACTGCCGCGTCGCCCAGTTTTGCCTTCAACGCGTCTATAAGCTCTTCTTTGGTCATGCCGTCCGTAATCTCTGTGGACAAAATCGCGGCTATGAGCGCGGCAGACCCGGTATCAAGCCCCGCCGCTATCAACATATCCGACATGAGGTCTTCTTTGGAGGTTACAGAGCCCATGTCGATTGACAGCAGGAGTTCCATAAGCCGGGTGTTTGCGCCGGACCCGACAAGCGCCAATAGGGCCGAGACGAGCTTTTCTTTATTCGCGAGATCCACAGGGCTTAATGCCAAAACGGCCCTTAAGGCATCCTTGAGCCCGGCGTTGCCGCCTGATATATAATCCAAAAAGGCGTCCAGGGTGTTTGCCGCGGAATTCGCGGAATCTAACCCCATCCCAAATTTAGCGTTCATGAATTCCATTATTTTGGCAAGATCGTAATTTCCGTTTCCATCCAGCAATTGAACCGCGATGAGCGCGTCTCCCCAATAGGTCGCGCTCCTCTCGAGCCCGGAGCGTGAAGTCGATTCGCCGGCGCGTTTATTACCCTTGTAGTAATAGACGGTTGTGTCCTTTACGGTCACGCCGTCCCTGTAATACGAAAACGTAACGTCCGCCATTTCTTCGCCGCGCTTTGTCGAGGAATTGAATTGATTGAACGTTACCGATTTCAGTTTAGCGTCGGTCTTCAGGGTGCCGTCCGCATTGAGCGCCTGCCCCCAGTAGGTCGCGGACTCCTGTATGCGGTCGTCGTTCGCGGCTTCGCGGGCGCGCCTGGAACCTTCGTATATATAGACTGTGGTATCTTTTATGGTCGAGCCGTCCACGAGGTAGGTGACGGTGCAATCCTGCACCTCTTCACCCTTCAGGCGGTATTCGGTATCGTAGAACGTCTTCGACGACTTGATCCCGGCGGCAAGTTCGGACGCATCGATCTCGCCGTCGCCGTTCTTATCGAGACTGCCATAATACGTAGCGGCGCTTTCGAGGCATTCGCGGTAATTGGCCGAGGAGGATCTCGCGCCGTCTTTATATATATATACCGTCGTCTTCGTTATGGCGCCGGTAGAGCCGTAAACGACCATGTAATCGGCCGTTTCCTCGCCGGCGAGCCTGTTCGTGTCATCATAAACGAGCATCGAGAGCTTTCTCGCCGATGCCAGTTCCGTATCGGTCAGCACGCCATCCGCGTCTGTATCGGGGTTACTTCTGAAAGTGACCTGTTTCGATTTGGAATATCTGTATTCCTGGCCGGATACAGAATTGGCCCTTTTGCCGTCGCTATAGTAATAAACGGTCGTTTCGGTTATATATCTCTGGTTTACGTCTTCGTCGAAATAGTAATTCTGCGAATAATCAGCGATCTCTTTGTTCTTATCCCCGATAAAAACGGTCCTCTGGGTCAGTTTCCTGTCATCTTCGACGGAATAATCCTCCCCGGCCTCCTCATAGGACAGGACCTCTCTCAACTTATTGTCGACATATTTGTAATCGGTCCTCGACTTAACATCGCCGTCATCACCATAATATATTATCTTTTGAATACGGTTATCGTCCCCGGAACCGGCGTATACGCTCTTTTCGATAAGCCTGTCGGAGCCTTCGGATATATTGTATTTGCGCGTTTCGGTTATGTCTTTGCCGGAATAGGTGTAATCTATCCTGTATTTAGCTTCGTAAGAACCCGCCGCGGTAAGATGGTAGCCGGTAAGTATCGTTTTTATTATCTTGTTATCGCCGGATCCTTCGTAAATTATCTTCATTATCAGGCGTTCCGCCGCCGGGGTGTTGTGGCCCTCGCCGACCCAGTATATGACTCCGTCCTTGTCGTCCGTAAACTGTTTTGGATTAGACTGCATCCACTGGTTTACATCCATCATGGTTATGTCGTATTTATTGGTCTGGTTGGGAGTGGCGGGATTATTGAAGTCGTTATAATTATGCGCTGTATTCGCCTCGTCGGGATCCGTAAGGGAGTAGTCGGCCCCCCTGCCCTCCGGGCCGCTTTTCTTCTTCTTGAGCTCGATCTCTTCGTTCTGCCTCTTCGGTTTGTTCCTCAAGAGCCATGAGAGGTCTTCGACGGCCTGCTTTTGGCCGATGATATCCTCATGCTGCCTTTGCTGTTGCTGGACATAAGACGGCGCAAAGACGCCTGACTGCGCGCTATCCTGACTGGAAGGCAGCAGTTTATCTATACCCGACGCCCTTTTATTATAAGCTAATGAATCGGTATAAGAAGCGTAGTTAATGACTTCCTCTTCCGGCAGGAAACGCGCATGCCCGGCAGCGGAAACAGCGGCAGGTTTTACGATCCCGGATAACATATCACCGGCCCATGCTATATCGTACCATACGAATGTCACTACAAGCGCACTCGCAATGACCTTGAGCCAGATTCTTTTATGGGGATCGTAGTATTCTATCATCTTTTTTAAACCTTTTTTAATACTTTTTTAATATGTTAAATATATATGGAAAAAAAATACGCCTTAAATCTACGCACTATAATATATATCATATTATGGGATGAGCGTCAATATACAATAACTAACTTTTTTGTAACTAAACAACATCTTCGTAACTATTCCCTATTTCCTGTTTTTGACCTTTTCCCTCAACCAATCCATCATGTTCTCCGCGACTACATAAACGCTAGGCACGATCAAAAGCGTCAGGATAGTAGAACTCGCGAGCCCTCCGATAACGGTTATGGCCAGCGGACTCCAGAGATTGGAGCCTTCTTCCGCGCTGAGAGCCATAGGAACGAGCCCCAGAAGCGTCGTCATAGTCGTCATCAGTATCGGCCGCAGCCTGTCCCTTGACGCGGTTATCACAGCCCTTAAATAGTTGATGCTCTTTTTCCGCAACCGGTTAGCGTGATCGATGAGTAATATCGCATTGTTCACCACTATGCCGCCGAGCATCATTATTCCCACGAGGACCCCCATGCCTACGGGTTTGCCGGTCGTGTATAACGCGATGACCACGCCTATAAGCGCCAGCGGCACGGACGTCATAATGATAAAAGGCTGATAGCACGACTCAAAAAGAGACGCGAGGACGAGATATATCAGGATGAGTATTAACCATATGATGGCCCGGAACTGTCTCTGTGTGGCGATCATGGTCGGATAGTTTCCGCCTATCCTGAAAAAGTAACCTTCCGGAAGCTTTAGGTCCGCAAGAGACTCGCGAGCCATGTCCACAGCCTTGCTTAACGCTATCTTCCCGATGCTGGCGCTGACCTGTACCATCCTGTTCTTATTCTTCCTCCATATCTCACTGGGCCCGAGCCCGTATTTGAAATCAACCATCTGTTCAAGATATATGTTATCGCCGTCCTTATTTGGCAATATCAACTTATGCAGGTCCTTGAAGGTTTTCCTGTATTTCTCGTCGAGCCTGGCTATCGTCTCCACTTCGCTGGATTCCGTATGGAACAGCGTCGCGCGAAGCCCCCGCATCTGGGCGTGGACCATATCCGCCACATCCGATACGGTCATATCAAAAATAGCCGTCTTCTTCCTGTCCACTTTAAGTCCCAGCTCAGGCCTGCCCTCTCTCATCCTGATCTTCGTATCCGCGAATCCCTTTACCGCGCCCAGTCGAGTCGCCATGGACACCGCGATTTCGCGCAATTTATCGTAATCGTACCCGAAGAGCTCGATTATTACCTCTTTTGTGCCGACCTCCTGCTCCTCCTCATAATATATGAACGCCGGTTTAATTTTATCGGTCTTTGGCCGCATGTTTTCTATAACCTCGGCGACTGACCTTTTCCTCCTGTCTATGCCGACCAGTTCGACGTATACCTTGCTCGACCACGGTTCAACCCTGGAAGAGAATATCTTAACCTCCGGGATCTCTTTCACCAGCGTCTCGACCCGTTTAACTATGTTGTCCGTTACCTCGAGCTTAGCGCCCGTAGGCAATTCGATAAAGACCGTAAATTTATTCTGTTCTGTTGTGCCCAGAAATTCCATGCCCAGTTTCGCGAATAAAAAGAGCGAACCGAGGAACAACAGAAAGGAGTAAAGGAGGACCTTATACCTGTTTCTCATAAACCAGATGATCCCTTTCCTCTGGTAAACATATAGCTTCTTCATGAAACCTGCTATGTTTGTCTTACCGTAACCTTTAGGTATATCACCTATGGAAAAACGCACTCTCGATGTAAGGAGAGGCACTACCGTTATGGCTACAAATAGAGATATTATGAGCGAGAACGTGACTGTCCACGCCACCCCTCCATACAGCAGTTTTATCTCTTTCCCGACGAAGACCATGGGCAGGAATACCGATATATGCGTAAGCGTACCGGCCCATATCGCTACCCACACCTCTTCCGTGCCTGCTATGGCGGCGGGAATGCCGCCCATGCCTTCCTCGTTCTTCTTAAGTATATTCTCGAAGACGACTATGGAATTATCGACGAGCATGCCGACGCCGAGCGC
>JAQUSE010000117.1 GCA_028715235.1 Candidatus Omnitrophota bacterium
AGTTGATACGGAAGGAAATTATTCCACGGTAGTAGCCGCTGCCGTATTTTTATTTTGAATAAAACTTTAAAATTAACTTGAACACAAAGGAGGCAATGTCATGGGAGATAAAGGCAAAAAAGATAAACAAAAACAAGATAAGCAGAAGCTATTGCAACAAGAACAGGAGAGATTAAGACGGCAACAGAAATTCGAAAAGAAGTAGAATGCATCAAAGGTACGACCGAATTTTTTTGAACCATTTCATTAATTTGACCTGCTAATAGAAGATGCCTAATGTGACTGGTAATTTGTATCAGGATTGGCCTGTATATGTAATGTTAGCAGGAGCGATAATATGGATTATTTACGCGATATCCAAAGGGCAAAAATAATGTGATAACATCTCAATATACTACATTATTTATCATCATCCTAGTCTTATTAACGCTCCGCCTTAATACTTGCGTCATCCTCACCCTCTTGATATAATAACCTAAATAGCGAGGTTTTATGGCCGTAAAACCGTATATCACATAGATAAGTTGAGGGCATTGAATTAATTTTTAATGCCCTTTTTTATTGGATAATTAATCTTATGAGCTCATCTGAAAAATCCATCAATGCATTTGAAGAAATACTAAAGTGGTCCCAGGGGTTACCGGACTGGCAAAGCGACGCATTAAGACGGATTATTCAGCAGCAGGAGGTTTCATCAAAAGATATCAAAGAAATATCGACCTTTCTTAAGGCGCAACACGGTCTGATAAGAACCGAAGAACTGACCGTTAAACCAAAAAGGCTATCTGAAAAAGACATACCTTTGCAAAGTGCTGGCGGTATCAGAATAATACTTAAAGGTATGCGCAACCTCAAAAATGTAAATGCGATCGCGCCAGGGCAGGAACTCGGGTTTAATAATACAGGCATGACCATTGTCTACGGCAAGAACGCGTCTGGTAAATCAGGCTATGCGCGCGTGCTCAAGAAGGCCTGTCGCGCTCGTGGAGAGGAAGGGCCCATTTTGCCGGATGTATTTGCTGATCCCGTGCCGGAGAATCCAGCCGAAGCGGATATTGATATTAATGACGGTCAGAATGATATCTCTATCAAATGGACGGATGGCGGTGATACTGCAGATGTGTTAGCATCCATTATGGTATTTGACGCACGCTGTGCCAGGGTATATGTAGACGAGGCGAATGAAGTGGCCTATATTCCCTATGGCTTGGACGTTTTTAACAAATTAGCGAAAGTGTGCGAATCGTTAAAGAGCGCAATTCAGGCGGAAATAGACAGTATCGGCCGTAATATTTATACAGGGCAAACTCTTATAGGTGACCTTCAGGGCAACACCGCTGTCGGCACTTTCGTAAGAACCATTACTGCAGGCTCACCGGTTGCCAGGGTAGAGGGATTAGCAAATCTATCCGCTGATGAAAAAGCACGATTGTCCGACATCGAAAAGAAGCTTACCGAGATTAAGGTCAATGATCCCACACAAAAAGCGAATGCGTTGAGGACGAAGAAACGGAAACTAGAGCGGCTTATAACAAATCTAAACGCTCTAAGCACCACGCTTTCGCATGAGGTCGTGAAAAAAGTAAAAAAACTACAGACCGATTTAGATACGGCCGCTGAGGCAAACAAAATAGCATCGCAACGATCATTTGAGCATGAGGCATTGAAAGGCGTAGGGTCGGATATATGGAAGACCCTGTTTCAGGCAGCAAAGGAATATTCGGAGGGCCATGCCTATCCGGGCGTTTCTTTTCCCTTTACGGGAAAGGATGCCCGCTGCGTATTATGTTTTCAGCCACTATTGCCTGAAGCCGCCGATCGTATGAAGAAATTCTACGAGTTTATACAAGATAAGACGGCATCTACTTATCGCGAAGCTAAGAACAAGTATGATACAGAAGCTTTTAAGATAACCAGCGCACAGACAGATATTCTGCGAAGCGAACCGGAGCTTATAAAAGAAATAGCTGAGGTCAATGAAACCGTTGCCGTAGTTGTATCCACATACTTAGAGGATATGAAACGTATCCATGAAGATATCAAGAAATCAATCTTGACCAAAAAATGGACGGAGATATCTTTCCCCGCACCTCCGATTGATGAATTAACCAATGCAATAAATACTTTGGAAGAAAATGCCAAGGCATTCGAAAAGATGGCCAATCCAGAGGAGAAGGCCAGGTTGACGCAAGAATATGAAGAGCTGGTAGCTAGACAGAAGCTGTCGAATAAAAAGGCCGTAGTTCTTACATTGATAGAGGATTTAAAAAAGAAGTCTAATCTCGATGAAGGCATTAGGGCTACGACTACAACCGGCATCTCGCGGAAAAATACGGAACTCATGGAACTATTAATTACCGAAGCCTTGAAGCAGAATCTAAAGAAAGAGTTTCAATATCTGAACGTAGACTATATTAAAATCGATTTGGATAATATAGGAAGACAAGGAGTTGCCCTACACAAGCTTAAACTACAGACCAAGGTATCGGGGGCTATTACTCTTTCGGATATTTTAAGCGAAGGGGAACAGCGGGCCATTGCTATAGCGTCCTTTATGGCAGAATTAAAGACATCGCCGCACAGCTGTGGAATCGTGTTCGATGATCCAGTCTCCTCGCTGGATCACGCAAGAAGGGAGCTAGTTGCCAGGCGTCTTGCGGAAGAGGCAAAGAAACGTCAAGTCATTATTTTTACTCATGATTTGGTGTTTTTGGTAGGTCTTCGACATGCTTGTGAAAGGCAGGATATTAGTTATAAGATTCAGACCGTATGGGCGCGGGGGACAAGAGGCACGGGTCTTTGTGATTCAAACGCACCATGGGCCGGTCAGAAGGTATCAAGTCGTATCAGCTATCTTAAAGGACACGCTTTGGTGCAGATAAAAAAACTGGCAGGTGCGCCGACTGATCGGGAAGAATACGAGCGAAGAGTAAACGATTTTATGGAGAAGTTGAGAGAAACATGGGAACGCGCTATCGAAGAGGTAGTTTTCTGTGATGCAGTTCAGAGATACCGCGATAGTGTGGAAACGCACCGATTAAAGGGTGTTAAGTTTGACGATGGCGATTATTCCCTGATCGATGAAGCCATGACGAGATGTTCAAAATACCAGCATGATGAGGCAGCGGCAAAAAATGAGCGCAGTTTACCGGAACCAGATGCTTTAGAAACCGAGCTCAAATGTTTAGAGGACTTTGTCGCCGCAACACATAAGCGTAACGAAACCGTAGCAAAAAGTCGCTAGCGCACGCCCAACTTTTACCTTTCATTTTCACCCAGCCTGTGTTATATTTTCTTTTATAGTAAGGTAAAAAATAGGCAGGAGCTTACTCGGTGCATAAGGAATCGGAAACAATAGAGTTCAAGAAATCAACCGCTGAGCTTAAGGAAGCGGTTATCTCGATCGTCGCTATGCTCAATAAGCACGGTTATGGCGCGGTGTTTTTCGGTATCGATGATCGTAGCGGCAAGGTTTTAGGTATGACCATTGGCCGGATGACGCTTAAGGAAGTGACGCAGGCAGTCGTAGATAATACAGAGCCCAAGATTTTTCCCAATGTCGAGCGTCGCAAGATAGACGATAAAGACTGTGTCGTGGTAGAGGCGCACGGGATCAATACTCCATATTTCGCTTACGGCCGGGCATATATCCGTGTCGGCGAGTCCGACAAAGCCTTGAGCGTCCATGAAATCGAAACCCGCATCTTAAGCCGCAAAAAACTTCTCTGGGAAAGCGAAATATCCGAGCGTCAATTGAAGGATATTGATGTCCAGACGCTCAGGGATTATATGAAAAGGGCAAACGAAGAAGGGCGCATTAATTTCAAGTATTCGAATGCTAAAACGACCTTGAGAAAACTGCGCCTTTTAAGCGGTGAGAAACTGCTCAAAGCGGCGGAAGTGCTTTTCTGCAACGATAATTCCATGGAAGTCCAGGCCGCGGTATTTGCCGGTACCGATAAGATAACGTTTCTTGACATCAAGAAATTCAAAGGCAACATCTTCAGTTTGCGTAAGCAGGCCGAGTATTATATTCAAGAACACATTAAATGGCGGGCTGATTTATCTGAAAGTCGTCGCAAAGAGATCCCGGAAATCCCAGTTAGGGCGTTTTCCGAAGCTATTGGCAACTCACTCTGTCATAGGGATTACACCGATCCTAAAGGCAACGAAGTTGCGGTCTTCAAAGACAGGGTCGATATCTATAATCCCGGCGTCTTCCCTGATGAGCTAACACCGGAGGATTTCATCAAAGGAGACGGATATTCTATCCTTCGCAATCCGTTGATTGCTGAAACGATGTATATGTCGGCCGACATCGAAAAGTGGGCAAGCGGGCTTAAGAGAATTTACGATGAATGTACAGCTGTTGGAATCAAGGTTGAATTCAAGCGTGTCAAAACGGGGTTTGTAGTTTCTTTCCATCGTCCGAGATGGGAAGAAGGTGAAGGGTTAGAAAAGGGTGACCAGAAGAGTGCAGAGCAAAGTGCGGAGAAAGTGCGGAGAAAATGCGGAGAAAATGCAGAGAAAGTCTTACAGGTTATTACCGCCAATCTTTTCATCAAGACGCATGAAATAGCCGATCAAACCCATCTGTCGCAGAGAACAGTTGATAACACAATCCTAAAGCTTAAAAATGCGGGGTTCCTCGAGCGCGTGGGCCCCGATAAAGGCGGGCACTGGGAAGTGCACGGTTAATGCGCGATTTGCGTGATTACTGCGCGATTAGAGTTTTGGGCTAATTGGTCCTCCTGAGGTAGCAATTCATCTAAGTTTACCGACTCGGGATTGCTGGCAAGTCTCAGAAGGCGGTTTACCGACAGTTTATGTAGCGCTTTACGGCTGGTGTATCCTTTGGCAGTTTCGATGAAATCGGGTGATAAGGCATCGATTATTCGTAGTAGCTTGGCGATGCGCTTACGATGGATCTTTAGGGGTTTAGAGGCGGATAAACAGGTTTCGTGGGGATTAGCGGTCATATAGGCCTTTACCTGTAAGGCTTGCTGAACGGTGTTTATTAGTGGCGCCGGCTGTCGTTCAGGTGGGAAAGGCAGGTCAAGTGACACCTCAAGGCGCTTTTTCTTGCGGCGATAGAACGCTATAACTAATTGAACCGTATGCACTTGGGTGCTTTGTCTCGTGTCCTGTTTGAGACCCCAGTAATATAACTCATTGCACAACAATGAGTTACGACAAGTCTCCGACGGAGAATATCCGCCGGAGACTTTTTATCTAGCGATGTCCCTAGGACTTACGGCATTGTTCCCGTCGGAGGTATTCTAGATATCGTGTGGCAGTATCTCTGGTGGAGGAGAGAGAGGATTATGAGCGATAATTGTCGGAATATAGCACAATTCCTCTCTTATGTAATGCTCGCTATATAATGCTATTTATGGCTTTACTCGCAAACAATTCGTATCAAAATATGGCATTAAATCATTGCTGTCCAAATTACCAAAAAGTTAACTGGGCCTGTTGCGATATCCCAGTAGGCATTTTACTTCGTTCATGGAACGGAGCGCTGAACCAGTCCCATAGGTCGCGCCTGGCGAAGAGATTCA
>JAQUSE010000118.1 GCA_028715235.1 Candidatus Omnitrophota bacterium
TTCATCGCCATATGCCGCATCTCGTTTATATTGGCTTCTGTAATATTACCTCGCCCTAAAGAATATGGCTCATACCTATCTTCGAACGAAAGCACTGTTGTTTCAGCAGCACATCCATAGACTCCATTAATGGGGACAAGCCTAGCAAGTCTTTTATGCCTAATATCCTCCATGTATGGCATTTTTGCCAACCCTCCCTCAAAAACCAGAACATCATCCCTCATTTTAACAACCTCTTTTGCGATATTAGCCGGTAAAGCAACATCGCATACTATCGCTCCAGGTTTCAGCTGTGAAGGTTCAATAATCGTTGTAACTGAGCTTGTAGCCGTTAAAATAATATCTGCTTCCTTAATAGCATCTTTCGTATATTTAAAAACCTCTACGTCTGCCTTATTATCTTTTTTAATCATAGTAGCAAAATCTTCCAATCTCTTCTCATTTCTCGCTGAAATATTAATTTTTCTTGCTCTCTTCGCTAACATCTTAGTACATATAGAACCTATATCTCCCGTAGCACCGATTACAGCGATTATTGAATTCTCTAATGTTATATCCATTAGTCGCGCTGCTTTGTATATACCATCTAACGCCAGAACGGCTGTAAGCGTATTTCCGCTTGTCAATGGAACTTTAACTCGTTTTGACAGAACTTCTCCTTCGTTTCCCACGACCGACGTAAATCCTGCTAATCCAACTACTTTTGCGCCTCTCTTTTCGCATATTTTAACTGCTTTTTCTATGATATTAAGTGCCCTGTCTTCTCCTATAGAGGCTATTTGTATCGGTAAAAGAGGAACGCATGCTATATCCGCACTCCTTGTAATACCTTTAGCTGACCTTATTTTTTTAAAATTACATAAAATATATGGAGAAAGATTTACCGAAATATCTCTTATGGTTTTTATCGGTAAAAAGCCAACTAATTTACCCCATCCTCCTAACAAATCGAGAAATGAGGAATTATCTATCGGATGCGCTATAAAACCGAAATCACTCATATCTACCCACCGCCAGTACCGAATTAACGCCAGATGGACTGAAAGAATTTATAAGTATATTATCAAGTCTTTCATATTTACCTATGTTTGGAACATAGTTCAAATCACATCTCTTATCGGGATTCTTATAATTTATAGTAGGAGAAATAAAATTATTATCCAAAACACCTAAACCGCCTCCTAAACTCATAGCGCCACCTGCCGAAAAGGTTTCTCCTATTATGGATTTAATTGAACTTACTGGTATTTCATAAGCCCCATGCCCGAAAATATGCTTTATTGCAATCGTCTCCATCACATCGCAATCCAGCGTCGAATTGGCGCTCGCGCTGATATAATCGATATCTTTTACGTCAAGATTAGCATCCCCTAAACATGACTTGATAGCTTCCGTTGCACCGACAGCTTTGGGGCTATATATGTTCTTACTATCCGGATCAAAAGAAGTCCCATACCCCAGCACCTCCGCGTATATGTGCGCATTACGGTCCTGGGCATGCTCAAGCTCCTCAAAAACCGTTATACAGGCGCCCTCGCCCATTACAATCCCGTTCCTCCGTTTGTCAAACGGACAGTTCACTTCCAGCTTGCCAGGCCGCGACCCGGCCAGATGCCCTATTTTGTGGAATCCTTTATACGTCTGCTCGCAAAGCTCTTCAACACCCCCTGTTAACACGACCTTATAATCATACAGCTCCATCATGGTCATGGCGTAATAAATGGCGTCTAAACTCGAGGAAAAGCCCGTTGATATGGTGCTATTAAATCCCTGTATATTAAATTTAATCGAAATATGGCTTGCGGGAGAATTTATCACGGTATTGGGAAATAAAGCCGGGTTAACGGCGCGTGGCCCCTCACGAAGCGAGGTTTTGTCAAACTCGCTGATCGACCACACACTGCCCATGGTCGAGCCGAGCGAAACGCCATATATGTCCGTATCATCCTCAGGGATCGGATAAGCAATATTCGCATCGTCCAACGCAAGTTTTGAAGCGCACAGGACCAGAAGCGTTGTCCGGTCCATGTTACGCAAACCTTTGGGCCCGAGTATAGAGGCTGCGTCAAAACCCGTTATTTCACCAGCCATCTTGCTCCTGAGATTTTCAGTGCTGAATAAGCTGACAGGTTTCATGCCGGACCGTCCCTCTTTTAGACCGTTCCAGAAATCGGCCTTGCCTATCCCTGTCGAGGCTAGTACACCTAAACCCGTAATTACTATCCTTTTTTTAGCCATAATATATACTGCTCATCTTATTACATTTATCTTACAGATATTGTCCTTTTGAGTGCCTCTGTTAATCCCTGTTCTTCTGAGTGCCTCTGTTAATCTCTGTCATTCTGAGCGAACGAAGTGAGCGAAGAATCAAACTAGATTCTTCGTCGTCTCGTCCCGCTTCGCGGGACGGACTCCTCAGAATGACAGTGACTATGCATTATGATTTTCCAAGCTTTCGATCCACCGGTCTATCGTGGTCTTTTTGAATCGCCATGTTGATCCGACTTTAAACCCGGGCAACTTCCCTGCCTGTGAATACTTGTAGATCGTGACTTTCTTCATACGCAGATACTTTGCGACCTCGTCCACGGTCATCAGGCTCGGCCTTTTCTCTTCACTCATAGTTTTATGCGCCTCCTGTTGCATTGTTACGTAGTGATACGCATTGATACGCAATCGTATAAAGCCACGTGAAAATGCATTTCTTAATATACTTTGATATGTGGAACTAAAGTTTACCTGAAGATGTGTATTTTGTCAAGGGGAGAAAGAACTCCCCCGCGGAATTCGCTACGCGAATTCCAGCCTCTCTTTATTAAAGAGGGGGAGTGTGAGGGAGTTATTATAATGGATTTGAAACCTGCGGCACTGTAAGCGTAGCTATATGCTCGGATTTTTCGATGTTCGTGACCGCCAGCTCTTTATCGATCTTACGCAGCAACCCTTTGAGCACGGCACCGGGCCCTATTTCCACAAAGGCCTTTATACCCTGTGAAACTACATATCTGATAGATGCCTCAAAAAGGGTTTTTGTGTTGACCTGCGTAATGATGTTCCGCTTGATCTCCTGAGGGTCAACGGCAGGTTGGGCAGTCACATTGCTTATAATAGGATACTGCGGAGGGTTAAACGTTATCTTTTCGATCTCCTTTTCGAGTTTATCTTTAGCCGGCGTCATAAGATTCGAGTGGAACGCGCCGCTCACTTCCAGTAATATCGCCCTTTTGGCGCCTTTGTCCTTGGCAAAACTGGCCAAGAGCTCGATATTTGTCGCCTTGCCTGAAACAACGATCTGGTCAGGGCAATTAAGGTTCGCTATTTCGCATCCGCCTATCCCCTTACAGAGTTCTTCGACCTGCGCAAGCGGCATGCCCATTATACAGACCATCTTACCGGGGTTTTTAGCGGCAGCCGCATCCATGAACTCGCCTCTTTTTCTCACCAGCGCAAGGCCCTGTTCAAATGAAAGGCAGCCCGACGCAATAAGCGCGCTGAATTCGCCAAGACTTAAACCCAAGGCAAATTTAGGGATAAAATGCCCTGTTTTTTCCATGGCTCTCAGTGCCGCGACGGAATGGGTCAATATGGCGACCTGTGAATTGGCTGTGTTCGTAAGCTCGTTCATCGGGCCTTCGAACATGAGCTTCATAAGGTCAAATTTCAGGATCGTATTCGCTTTATCGAATACCTCTTTTGATTCGGGATATGCGGCATAGAGTTCCTTGCCCATCCCCACATACTGCGCTCCCTGTCCGGGAAAAATATAAGCAACTTCCTGCATGAACATCTCCTACCACTGGATAAGTATCGCTCCCCACGTGAGGCCGGCGCCGAAAGCATCGAGGAGAATGCGGTCGCCTTTTTTGATCCTGCCCTCTTCAACCGCTTCGGCTAAAGCAACCGCGCTCGAGGCCGCCGACATATTACCGTATTTTTCGATATTTAAATATAATTTTTTCGCGGGATCGATCCCCATCCTCTTGGCAACAGCGTTTAATATCCTTTTATTAGCCTGATGCGGGATGACCAGATCTATGTCATCGCCTTTAAGGCCCAGCGGTTCGACGACTTTTTCCGCCGCATCCGCCATAAGTTTTACCGCGTATTTAAATAGCTCATTGCCTTCCATTTTCATATAATGCAGTTTTGCCGAGACGCTTTCGATAGATGCCGGTATCCGCGATCCGCCGGCAGGCATCTTTAAAAGATCCCCTTTCGACCCGTCTGCGCCGAGATATATCGAGAGTATCCCGCCTTGTTCGACCTCGCCCAGTACAGCCGCGCCTGCCCCGTCGCCCATCAGGACGCAGGTGCCCCGGTCGGTCCAGTCGGTGACGCTGGACATCTTTTCGGCGCCGATAACAAGGACCTTTTTATACATCCCGGTCTTGATGAACTGTGTGGCAAGGGTGATCCCGTAGATAAATCCGGAACACGCGACACTGATATCAAAGGCAGGAATGTTCACAACGCCAAGGCGTTTCTGGACGATGCATGCCGTCGACGGGAAAAACATATCGGGCGTGATCGTCGCAACGATGATCAGGTTGATGTCCTGAGGGGTCAGCTTGGCGCTCTTTAATGCCTGCTGCGCGGCCTCAAGCGCCATGTCGCTCGTCGCCTCATCGTCACGCGCGATGCGCCTCTCTTTTATACCGGTACGCTGCGTTATCCATTCATCGGTAGTGTCGACCATCTTCTCCAGGTCGGCATTGGTCAGCCTTGTATCAGGAAGATACTTGCCCAATCCCAGTATCCCTACTTTAATTTCTCTATCCATAAAATCTCTCCCCGTCAGACAGTCATCTTAAGTTTTTCGACGATACGGTCATTGACACGGTGCTTCACGTAGTCTCCGGCGACGCGGATCGCATTCTTGATGGCATGGCCATTCGACGCCCCGTGGGAGATTATGACCGCTCCGTCTATACCAAGGAGCGGCGCGCCGCCGTATTCGGAATAGTCTATCTTTTTTTTAATCGCGCGATAGGCGGGAAAACTCAAGACCGCCCCAATCCTCGGCAAAAGGCTTCTTTTAAGCTCCCGTTTTAAGAGTTCAACATAGGCGACCGCAAAACCTTCCGTGACCTTCAAAACGACATTCCCGAGAAACCCTTCGCAGACTATGACATTGACCTTGCCGGTGTATATATCGCGCGCCTCGAGGTTGCCGACAAAGTTAAGGTCCGCCTTTTCGATAAGCTGCCTCGCTTCCTTAATAAGCCCTGTCCCCTTGGATTCCTCTTCGCCGATATTCAGTATACCGATAGACGGGTTATGCTTTCCCAGGATGTATTTCGTATACGCAGCGCCCATGACGGCATATTGATACAGGTGAACGGGTTTCGCGTCGATATTGGCGCCGGCATCGATAAGAAGCGTCGGCTCCTTCAACGTCGGGAAAACGATCGCGATCCCCGGCCGTTCGACCCCGTCCAGGAGCCTGAGTTTCAGGGCCGCAGTCGCGACGACTGCGCCGGTATTGCCGGCGGAAATGAACACATCGGCCTTCTTCTCCTTAAGGAGATTCAGCCCCACGG
>JAQUSE010000119.1 GCA_028715235.1 Candidatus Omnitrophota bacterium
TCGCTACCCACACCTCTTCCGTGCCTGCTATGGCGGCGGGAATGCCGCCCATGCCTTCCTCGTTCTTCTTAAGTATATTCTCGAAGACGACTATGGAATTATCGACGAGCATGCCGACGCCGAGCGCTAACCCGAACAGCGTCATGAAGTTCATAGATAACTTCATGACCCACATCATGGTGAAAGTTATAATGACGGATATGGGTATAGCGGAGGCGACTATCAGGACAGGCCTCGCCTTCACGACGACAATTGTTGTTATGACCATTACCAGCAGGAGAACATACAGGAGGGTTTTGGGTAGAAAAAGTACGCCTACGAGGGTGAAGAATAAGAATATCATCATCTTTCGGCTGAACCTGATAAGCCAGTAAGACAGGATCAATATAATAAGCGCGGCCCCCTGGATAAGCGAATTCTTCAGGTTCTGTATAGATTTTTTTATGAAGTCCGCCTGGTTACTCGTTATAACTATCTGTATGTCGGAAGAGACCTTATCCTTCAATGTTTTGACGGCCTCTTCTATCTCCTTCGCTACCTTTATCGTATTAGCGGTAGATTCTTTCTGCACATATATAGATACTACCGGCCGCGTATTGACACGCGCATAGCCGAACGGCTCCAGGTAAGAATCAACGACCGAAGCCACATCCTTAAGCCTGATCATAGTGCCGTCGGGCAGGGCCGAGACGGGAATCCTATTTATCTCATCCACGGTCTGATAAAGCCCTATGGTCCTTATAAGGTACTTCTCCCTTGCGCTCTCTATGTCTCCCGAGAGAAGATTGAGGTTATTCTGCCCGATCGACTGGATTATTTTTTCCAGCGATACGCCGTAAGCGGCCATCTTCCTCTGGTCCGCTTCCACCAGTATCTTTCGCTCTCTGCCGCCCGCCACTTCCGCGTCCGCTACGCCCGATATCCTCCTTATGGGCTCCTTAATATTCTCGTCGACTATCTTCCTGATCTCTTCCGTGCTTCTCTTCAGGCTCGTAATGGCTATTATCACTATTGGAACGTCGGACCTCTTGAACTGCGCTATGACGGGCTTTTCGATCTCTTTCGGAAGCTTGTTCTTCACCTTCGCGAACTTCTCCCTCACCTCAAGAGCCGCGAAATCCATATTTATACCGGGCTCGAAACTGAGGACGACCGTGGACTCGCCTTCCTTGGAGATCGAAAGCATCTCCTCGAGATGGCTTACGCTTCCCACGGCCTCTTCGACCAGTTTTGTGACAAGGGCTTCCACTTCGGTGGGGGGAATACCTCCGCGCACCTGTATGATGATACTTATCTCTCCGAGGCTTATGTTGGGGTATAGCTCGACGGGCAGCTGCGTCAGGCACACTATCCCTGACAGAATCAGCATTAAATAGATCATGAGCATGGTGATAGGCTTTTTTATGGAAAAAGCTGGAAGGCTCACGATTTCCTTTTTCCGCCTTCGCTCTTTCGAGCTTCGGCGGATCCGCCGATCTTTTTGGCGGAAAACAATTTCTGGGACAATTCGGCGAAACCGAGATACACGGTGGGGATGACTACAAGGGTCAGGACAGTGCCTACAAGAAGACCGCCTATGACCGTTATGGCCATAGGGGAACGAAGTTCCGCTCCCTCGCCTCCCAAAAACGCCATCGGCAAAAGGCCCAGGGCCGTAGAGAGGGCCGTCATCATTATCGGGCGGAAGCGGACACTGCATGCTGTGACTACGGCCTGCCGGAGATTCATGCCTTTTTTTATAAACAGGTTCACGCAGTCCATTAAGACAATGGCATTATCTACAACTATTCCTCCCAGTATGCCTACGCCCATCAGCACATACGCGTTTACGCTTGTATGGGTAACAAGCAGGGCCCACGCCACTCCTATAAGGCCCAGGGGTATTGTGATCATGATTATCAAGGGCTGCCACAGGGATTCGAAGAGGGCCGCCATTATCATATATACAAGAAGGAACGCGGCTATTATAGCGTTCCTCATACTTTCAAACGACGCTTTCATCTCCTCGGATTCACCGGTAAGCTTTACATTATAACCCTTTGGTATATTCATGTTCTTTATCATCGCGCCAACGTCGGAGGCAATATCTTTTGACGGCCTTTTATATATATTGGCATAGACCTGCGCCACCCTCTCCTGGTTCTGCCTCTTTATCTCGCTCGGCCCCTTGCCCTTACCAAAACCGGCGACGGTTGAAAGCTGTGTCCTCATCCCCATCGGCGATTCTATCTCGAGCCTGCTGAGCTTGGAGAAGTCGTCCCGGTCCTGCTTTCTCAACCTCACCCTTATGTCGAACTCTTCGCCTTTCTCTTTGAATTTTGTCGCCACATAACCTTTTAATCCTATTAATGACGTCTGGGCTATATCCGTGACCGACAGGCCGTACAGGGCAGCCTTATCCTTGTCGATCAAAACCTTTGTTTCGGGCGAGGGCTCCGACAGGTCATTCTTGACGCCGTAGATGCCCTTAATATTATTGAGGTTCCGCTGGACATCGTATGTTACTTTTTCCAGCGTCCTAAGGTCGTTTCCTCTTATCTCTATAGTGACCGGCGCCTGGACCGAGAGGCCGGCCGAGAGGACATTCTCCTGCAGTATATATTCTATACGCGCGCCTTCGAGGTTCATCCTGGCAAGATGGTCTTTTATTATCCGGACCACCTCGAATGACTTCATCTTCCGCTTCTTCTTGAGATTGACGACCAGCTCAGCCTGGTTGTAACTAAGCCGTTCTATGACGCTCTTGGTGGCGGACTCTTTCGTCGAACCGACCGTAGCATTTACCGATTCCACCTCGGGTACGGTCAAAAGGTACTTTTCGATCTTCTCCGATATCGTATTGGTGACTTCGAGCCTCGTCCCGGCCGGCATATCCATCTTTATCGTGAACTGCCCCTGGTCGACCTTGGGCATAAGTTCTTTATCCAGCATCATAAATATGAATATCGATAGTATGAACAAGCCCATAGTATATAGGAGATATTTTCCTTTTTCTTTAATAAACCTCTGCAGCAGGTTATCAAAGAACTTCCTGGTCATGGCTATGGCGCCTGTCTTGTCGAGTTTGCTCACATCGTTCTCGTCCTGCACAACCATCTCTTTGCCCGAAGGAATGGCCCTGGAAGCGAGAAGAGGTATGAGCGTTACCGCGGCGAGCCATGACGCTAAGAGCGAAAAGGTCACAGTGAGCGCAAAGTCCTTGGATATCTGCCCGATTATCCCTATAACAAATATGAGCGGCACAAAGACGACTATAGTGGTCAGGACAGATCCTGCTACGGCGACGGTGACTTCTTCCGCGCCTATGATCGCGGCCTTTTTCCTGTCTTCCCGGCCCTGCATATGACGGAAGACGTTCTCTATTACGACTATGGCGGCGTCGACGAGGCTTCCCACTCCGAATGCCAGCCCGCCGAGCGACATCATGTTGATCGACACGTTCGAGAAGAACATAAGGGCAAAAGTGGCCATAACCGAGATGGGTATGGTGAGCGTAACGATCACCGAGCTCCATACGTTCCTCAGGAAATATAGAAGGACAAAGAAGACTATCACGCCGCCCTGCCATGCGGCGTTCCACACCCCGCTTATCGACTCTTTTATGAATCCGGACTGGTCATAGACTATCGCGATATTTATGTCTTTGGGCAGGTCGGCCTTCAGCTCCTTAATCTTTTTCTTCACCCTGTCTATTATCCTGACCGTATTCCCGAGGGCCTGCTTCTGTATCGAGAGCGAGATGTTCTCTTTGCCGTTATACCTGGAATAGCTTGTCCTCTCTTTGACGCCGTCGACTATCTCGGCTATGTCGCTTAGATACATCAGCCTTTTATCCCTGCTTATCTTCTTCTTGTTCCTGTCGCCCCCATCCCGGCCTCCGTCGGAATCCTCCTCGTCCGCGTAATCAGCGCCTATAGAGGTCTGACCTATGTCGCCCACGCTCCCGTATTCGCCCAACGTCCTTATCAAATATTCGTAAAAACTTTCCTTAATAGTGCCGGCGGGATAGTTCAGGTTGGCGCTGGAAACAGCCTTTGATACATCCAGTATGGGTATCCTCCTGGCCTGCAGCTTGTCCTGGTTTACCTCGACCTGTATCTCCCTCTCTAATCCTCCGGAGATCGTGGCTGACGCGACGCCTTCGACCTTTTCGAGCTCATCCTTCACCGTGCGCCGTATAAGCTCCCTGAGCTTTATCGGGGAGCGGTCGTCCTTGGAGCTTGTGATGCTCAATATAAGTATCGGCTTGTCAAAAGGGTTGAAAGGCAGCACTATCGGCTCTTCGGCTTCCCTGGGCAGCCGCTCTTTTATAAGGTCTATCTTCTCTCTCATGCCGAGAGCCGCGAAATTGATGTTCTGGCTCCATCCGAATTCGGCTATGACGAGCGACAACCCTTCTTTCGAAATGGAGTGTATCCTCTTCACCCCGGCTACAGTGCCGATAGCCTCTTCTATGGGTTTTGTTATGAGCGTCTCTATCTCTTCCGGGGCGGCATTTTCATAAGGCGTCACTACCGTAAGCTGGGGGTAGACTATCTGGGGGAATAATTCCTGCGGAAGCAGATCGAGGGAGACCGCTCCGAATATCAGGATACCCGCGACTATCATCATAATAGTCACGGGCCTTTCAACGGAAAATTGTGGTAGGTTCATTACTTAGCTCAACCCTTCCTGAATCTCTACCATTTCGACTCTGGCTTTATCTTTGAACTCTTCCTGCATCTCTATAACTATCAGATCGTCTTCTTTGAGCCCCTCTTCCACCTCGACGAGATCCTGTGTCATGTATCCCACTTTAATTTTCCTCACTTCTATGATCCCGAATTCCGGCTTCTTCTCTTTAGATGCCGGCTTAGGAGGCTCTTCCTGCTTCTCTTTCCCGAACCCGAACGGCCAGAGCCCTTTCTTCTTCTCCGCCGGTTTCGCCCCTTCCGCTTCTTTCTTGGGCTCATCTTTGCCTATGGAATAGACAAAGTAGTCGTTCTCTTTCTTCTTAAGCCCCGACGACGGAATCACTATGGCATCTTTCTTCTCGTATGTCGCGATCAGCCCCCTCACGAACATCCCGGGCTTTAGCAGCCCTTCCTTGTTCTCCAGCTCCATCTTAATCGTCTCTGTCCGCGACCTTCCTTCTATTATAGGCGCTATCCTGTCAACAGTGGCGTTATAAGTCTTGTCCGGATAGGCGTCGACAAATATCTCCGCCTTCTGGCCGAGAGATACCTTCGGGACATCCTTTTCGATGATATTGAATTCGGCGTAAGCCTTGTCCATCTGGACGAAGATTCCGACCTTGTCGCCGGGCGTCACATAGCTTCCCACATCCAGGATCCTCGAACCAAGCAGGCCGTCCGATATGGCATAGATGTTGGTCTTATCCAGTTCGTTCCTGGCGGATTCGTATTCGAGCTTGGCCTGGTCCAGCTTCAAAGGGCTTATCCCGCCGGCATCGAATATTTTTTGGTTCTTGTTCAATTCTATCTCGGAATATTTCAATTTCAACAATGCCTCTTTCTGGATAAGGCTGGCTATTATATC
>JAQUSE010000120.1 GCA_028715235.1 Candidatus Omnitrophota bacterium
ACGGATATAGTCCGCCACAAAAAACAGAAGAGCGACAGGCCGCTAAGTCCCGAGGAATTCGCGAAACTTTTAATATCGAGGCTGGGAGGTTTTCCGAAGGATGTGTATGTAAAGAAAGAGTTCCCGAAGGACGACAGGGCCCTTCTCATCGAGGTGGCCAGGGACACATGGAAATATTTTGATAACATCGTCGATAAGGAATATGGCCTTCCCATAGACAATATAGGGTTTACCGGCGATGCCGCCGTATCCAAATATACCCGTATAGGGGATTACACCAACATCACGAACATCGGCATGTACCTGATGTGCGTAGTGTCCGGCTACGACCTCGGGTTCATCTCAAAAGAAGAGGCCGTGAAAAGGCTCTCGCTGGCCCTTGACTCTGTAGACAGGATGGAGAAGTATAAAGGGTTCCCTTATAATTATTATGACATAACGATATTCCAGAGGACGAGCAACTTCATATCTTTCGTCGACAGCGGCTGGCTTGCCGCGGGTATTATAGTAGCAAAGAACGCTTTTCCCGCCGAACTCTCGAAAAAATGCAGGAAATTGCTGGACGCCATGGACTTCTCGTTCTTCTACGATCCGGTGAGCGGTTATATGTACCACGGCTACTACACCAATATCGAGTATTATTCGGAATACCATTACGGCGCTTTCTACACCGAGCCGCGCGCTATAAGTTACCTGGCTATAGGCAAAGGCGATGTGCCCAAGGAACACTGGTTTATGCTGTCACGAACGTTCCCGGAATCGTGGTCATGGCAGACTCAAGAACCGAAAGAGAGAAAGAAGAAAACGTACCTCGGGTATAATACGATAGGCGGATACTACGTCCATGACGGCTTAAAATATGTGCCGAGCTGGGGAGGGAGCATGTTCGAGGCGCTCATGCCGCCGCTCATCCTGAACGAAAAAGAACTGGCGCCTAAAGGGTTAGGAATGAACGACGCCGTGCACGCGAAGATACAGGTGAAGTACGCGCTGGAGGAGCTCGGGTATCCGGTTTTCGGCATGTCTCCGTCCTGTATTCCTGAAGGCGGATACGCCGAATACGGCGCCAGGCCTCTCGGCATAAAAGGATATAAGCAAGGTGTAGCCGCGCCCCACGCCACATTCCTGGCGCTCGAATTCGAACCTGTGGAGTGCGTAAAAAATATCAGGTACATGCTGGCGAAATATAACGCGTACGGCGAGTACGGTTTTTACGACGCGATAAATGTGAATACGGGTAAAGTCGCCGTTAAGTACCTGTGCCTTGACCAGGCGATGTCTTTTATAGCCCTGAACAATTACCTGAATGACGGCGCTATAAGGAGAAGGTTTCACGCGGATCCGATAGCCAAGAACGCGGAAGAGCTTTTGAAGGCAGAAGACTTTTTTGGACCGGAAACACCGGAGAGCCTCGAGAAATGAGATTGAAAGGTTCGGAAAAAGATGCGATCGCGGGGTATCTTTTTATATTGCCGAATTTCCTGGGGTTTATCGTATTTACCCTTGTGCCCGTAGCGATGTCCCTTATCCTGAGCTTTGTAAGCTGGGATATGCTGTCGAACCCTAAATTCGTGGGACTTGTCAACTTTACCAGCCTCCTTGGTTTTCACAGGGAGGGCGCAGCTCTGGCGGCGAACGACCCGCTTTTCTGGAAATGCCTGGGCAACACAATATTCCTGATGATAATCATCCCTATCGAAATAATGGCTTCCCTGGCGCTGGCGCTGGTGATGAACAAAAAAATAAGAGGCATAAACGTATTTAAAACGATCTATTTTCTGCCGACCATAACGAACGGCGTCGCCATTTGCCTTCTGTGGGCGTGGATATATAATTATGACTTTGGCCTGTTGAACAGTATGCTGGTGAAGATCTCGAACCTGGTCCAGATACCTTTCAAGGGGGTGCCGTGGCTTACCTCCGAGGCATGGTCGAAACCGTCGCTCATGTTCATGGGGTTGTGGGTGATGATGGGCGGGTATAATATGATACTTTTTCTCGCGGCGCTGAAGGGCGTGCCGAAGGAGCTTTATGAGGCCGCGGAGATAGACGGAGCCGGCAGTTGGGCCAAATTCTGGCGGATAACGTGGCCGATGATAAGTCCGACGACGTTCTTCATAGCGGTAATGGCGGTCATCGGAGGGTTCCAGGGCGGTTTTATGCAGGCCTATATAATGACGGGCGGCGGCCCGAACCGTTCGACGACCACATTGGAGTACCTTATATATAACCACCTTTACAGCTGGCAGCATGTCGGATATGCCGCGAGTATCGCGTGGTTCGTATTCATAGTAGTATTTATCATCACGGTCCTGAACTGGAGATTCGGCGGGAAGCTGGTCCAGTATTCTAATTATTGATACATAAGGGCATATTCATGAACGATGAAGCGTTGCTGGGTAAGATAGCCAGGGCCAGGCGTCGGGAGAGGACGCTGGGAAAGGCTGTCTGCTACATAGTCCTGGCGGCGGGCGGCGTCACGATGATACTGCCGTTCCTGTGGATGCTTTCAACATCGCTGAAATCGTACAACTCTGTCTTTATATTCAACCTCACCGAGATACAATGGATACCGGATCCGCTGTATCTGAAAAATTATATCGACGTATGGAAAGTGGTGCCGTTCGCGAAGTTCTATCTCAACAGCATCTTTGTGAGCTGCGCGGTGACCTTCGGGCAGGTCGCGACTTCAAGTCTCGCGGCGTACGCGTTCGCCCGGCTGCAGTTTCCCGGGCGGGACAAGATA
The DNA here is from genome assembly GCA_028715235.1 of Candidatus Omnitrophota bacterium. Classification (GTDB taxonomy): domain Bacteria; phylum Omnitrophota; class Gorgyraeia; order 2-01-FULL-45-10; family 2-01-FULL-45-10; genus JAQUSE01. The sequence continues at coordinate 2,747 of JAQUSE010000120.1, forward strand.
TTCTTCGCGTACCTGGCGACGATGATGATACCGGGTTCAGTCACTATGATACCCGTCTTTGCCCTTATGAGGACGTTCGGGTGGATCGATACTTACAAGGCCCTTATAATACCGGCGATATTTACTGCCTACGGGACTTTTCTATTGAGGCAGTTTTTTATGACGCTGCCCCGCGATCTCGAGGACGCCGCGAAGATAGACGGCTGCAGCCTTTGGGGGATATTCTGGAACGTTACGCTTCCTCTTTCCAAGACGGCAATAGCGACGTTGACGATATTCGTCTCTCTGGGTAATTGGGTAAGTTTCATGTGGCCTCTCCTGGTGACAAATTCCGTGGATAAACGCACTCTCCCGGTAGGGCTCGCGTATTTCCAGGAATTGTATCAGTATGCGCAGCCCGACTGGGGGCTTCTTATGGCAGGGTCGCTCGTTACGATGGTGCCTGTTATAATAGTCTTCCTGTTCAACCAGAGATTTTTCATAGAAGGAATAAAACTTACCGGTATGAAAGGTTAGGCCCGGGTTCAATTTTGAGCAGTAATTAACCTGATTTATAACACTTAATAAAAATTATACATTATGGTAAAAACGGCGGGAGTGATGAATAAAAATACGAAGCGCGACGAGATGAGAGTGACTGTCCATGATGAGATCGCGAGGACATATTTCAAATTATCGGAAAAAGAGAGCGGCAAAAAACGGCCGCCGTCCCGCGCTCCATGGATCGTGGCCGCGGCGGCTATCATACTGGCCGCTGTAGTCCTTGTCTCCAAGAGCAGGATAGACGTTAAGATCAGGATAGTGGGCGAGGTCCCGTCGGTAAGGTCGGTCATCGGCGACGGCGGCGAAGACGTAGGCATGCTTCTCGCGAAAGGCGCTGAGGCGAACGGTAACTTAGTGAAGAACATATCTTTTATGGGCGACGCGAAGCATTTCAGCCGCGTTACAAAAGAACAGATAGTCCTCTGCAATACCAGGGGCCATGGCTGGGCAGGCTATGCGATAGAGCTGAAAGAACCGATAGACCTCGGCAGCTTCGACCTGACGTTCACCGCCCGGGGCGACAAAGGCGGGGAGTACTTAAGCGTATCGATCGTCGACTCCGAGAACAGGTCATACATGATAGAGAAGGAGTCCCTGGCGAGGCTCACAAAAGACTGGAAACGCTATAAGATCGAATTTGCGGCTGTTAAGAACGCGATAGATCTAGCGGCTATCGTATTGATAAGGTTCGAATTCGGCAGTCTCACCGCGGGCAACAGCCCGTCGGCTACGATATATTTAAAGGATATATACGCAACGAAAATAAAAAAATGAGGTGATTATGAAAAGAGAAGGAGTCTTCAGTTTTCATATCCTGCAGGACAGGGAACGGAAGAACCTCGCTATACTGGAGTTGATTAGGAAGAAAGGGCCGATCTCCAGGGCGGACATCTCAAGGGTGCTCGGATTTAACATAGTTACCGTCACGAACTATACGGACTATTACATAGACAAAAGGATAATCCTTGAGGTGGGGCTTGATGTGTCGAGCGGAGGAAGGCGTCCGGAGCTCCTGGAATTGAATTCGCGAAGCGCTTACATCATAGGTGTGGACCTGGGCCCTAATAATATCATCGCGATAGTGACGGACCTGAAGGTCAAGACCATCGCCAAATCGGTAATGCCCAGGCCCGCGTACAGGATGGAGGATCTTGCCTCAGAGGTCATAAAAGTCATAGACGACGTCATCAAGAAGAGCAAGATCGAAGTCTCGAACATAAAGAATATAGGCATCGGGGTGTCCGGGATCGTGGATTATCCTTCGAGCACGATCCACGATACGGATCCGACGAGGGGCCGGACCAAGGTAAGCTTCTTAAGCTTCGAGAACGTCATAGGGCAGAAGTTCGACATCCCGGTATACATAGGCAATGACGCGTCATGCGCCGCGTTCGGGGAGAAAGTGCTCAATCCTTCCGCCGACGTGGATAACCTGATATACCTCTATTCGGATGTCGGCTGCGGATTGGTGATGCAGGGCGACGTCTATATAGGTTCGAGCGGATGCGCGGGAGAGACGCAGCTGGCCCTGGAAGGCCTCCAGACCGAAGAGAAGAATTATATGAAGGAATTCACCTATCTCAGGCCGTGGGGCGTGGACCTTGCCATAACCCATGAAGCTAAGAAAGCCGTAGAGAAAGGCATGGCTACGGAGATGCTGAGCCTGGCGAAGGGGGACCCTAAAGCCATAACCAGGGATACGGTCATAGACGCCGCCAAAAAGGGCGACAAGCTGGCCACAGAGATAATCGGCAACGCGGGGAAAAATCTTGGCGTAAGGGTCGCTTTTATGGTAAATGTACTTAACCCGGATATAGTGATAGTCGGCGGCGGGGTAGAGAAGGCCGGCGATATACTTATGGATCCTGTAAAGGCTACGATGAGGAAGCTCGCGTTCGAGGAGCCGGCCGGCATAGTCAAGGTCGTGCCGAGCCTGCTGGGAGAAGACGCTGTAGTCCTCGGCGCCGCCGCGCTCGCCGCAAGGGAAATATTCATTCAAGCATAGCAACTTTGTGTAATGTGTAAAGTGTAATGTGTAATGTTGGTGTAATGTAGCTATGTGTAATGGAAAATTCGCTCTGTCTAATCTTTTTACATTAAACAATAATCCATTACACCCACTTTACACATTACACATATAACATTACACAAAAGGGTTAGGGAGGGAATTATGTGGGGCTTGAAATTAAGGATGTGGTTACTGACCGCGGCGCTCTTCGCGATAATATACGCTGTTGTATCGATGAT
>JAQUSE010000121.1 GCA_028715235.1 Candidatus Omnitrophota bacterium
TACACAAAAGGGTTATACAATGAAGAATATCGTCAGCCAAAATATACTAAATGTCCGCAACTATGTCCCGGGAAAGCCCATAGAGGAGGTCCAGCGGGAGGAGGGGTTGAAAGAGGTCATAAAACTCGCTTCGAACGAGAACTGCCTCGGCTCGTCCCCTAAAGCAGTTGCCGCGGTCATAAAAAGCATCAAGGATATAAACAGGTATCCGGACGCGTCGGCTTTTTACCTGAAGAAGAAACTGGCGAAATTCCTGGGCGTTAATGAGGATGGCATAATATTAGGGAACGGTTCCGATGAGGTAATAGGGATGGCCGTAAGGACGTTCGTTGATTCAGGGGATGAGGTTGTAATAGCTAAGCCCACATTCCTGATATATGAGATAGTCTCGCAGCTGCACAGCGCGAAGATAAGGTTCGTGCCGCTGGCAAGAGATCTCAAGCACGACCTGAAAGCCATGAAAGAGGCCATAACGGAGAAGACGAAGATGGTCTTCATCGCCAATCCCGATAATCCTACAGGCACCTATGTGACGAAGTCCGAGCTGGAAAATTTCCTGGAGGGGATCCCTTCCAGGACGATCGTTTTCCTGGATGAAGCGTATTTTGAATTTGCCGATTATGAAAAGAAGGATTACCCCAACGGGCTTGATTATCTCGATATGCCGAATCTGATCGTGAGCAGGTCTTTCTCAAAAGTATATGGTCTTGCGGGTCTGAGGATCGGTTACGGCATATCCTGTCCGGAAGTGATCAGTTATGTGGAGAGGACGAGAGAGCCTTTTAACGTTAATCTCCTGGCGCAGGCGGCGGCGATAGCCGCGCTCGACGACAAGGCGTTCCTGAAGAGAACGCTTGCACATGTTGGCCGGGAAAAGAAATTCCTCTATTCGGAATTCCGCAAGATGAAGCTTTCCTATGTGGCCAGCGCGACGAACTTTGTGATCATCGACGCAAAGGCGGACTGCAAAAAGGTATTCGCAAGCCTCCTGAAGGAAGGCGTGATAGTGCGCGACATGAAGGCATGGGGTTTTGATACGTTGATACGCGTTACGATCGGTACGCGCAAAGAGAACGAGAAGTTCATAAGAGCGCTGAAGAAAGTTTTAAGTCGTAAGTTGTAAGTAGTAAGTAAATTTTACAACTAGCTTAAAACTTATAACTTACGACTTACTATTACAAGGAGTTGCCGCATGATAATTGTATTACGGCCCAACGCGACTAAAAGTGACCTGGACCACCTTGTAAGCAGGATAAAGAAGCTTGGCCTGAAACCGTGGATCTCGAAAGGCGTCGAGCGGACTATCGTCGGCGTGATCGGAGAGGAAGAGCTTATAAGGACCCAGCCTTTAGAGGTGTTTCCCGGCGTAGAAAAGGTGATGCCGATACTGAAGCCTTATAAGCTGGCCTCAAGGGATTTTAAGAAAGAGGACAGTGTAGTAAATATCGGCGACGGCGTCAAGATAGGATCGAAGAAGATCGCGGTCATGGCCGGCCCATGTTCCGTAGAGAACAAAAAGCTTTTAATAGAGATCGCGAAGCAGGTAAAGAAGGCCGGTGCGACGGTACTGAGGGGCGGCGCTTTCAAGCCGAGGACGTCTCCGTACGCGTTCCAGGGTATGGGCCTGAAAGGCCTAAAGCTCCTGGCTGAGGCAAAGAAGGAGACAGGCTTAAAGATCATTACGGAACTTATGGACGTGCGGGATATCGATATAATGTTAAAGTATGCCGATATCATCCAGGTCGGGGCCAGGAATATGCAGAATTTTAATCTCCTTAAGGAGGTCGGCAAGACCAGAAAACCAGTGCTTTTGAAACGCGGCATGTCGAATACAATAAAAGAGTTCCTCATGTCGGCGGAATATATCCTTTCGGAGGGAAATTTTAATGTGGTATTGTGCGAAAGGGGCATAAGGACGTTTGAGGACGCGACCCGTTTTACGCTGGATATAGCGGCTGTTGCGGTGGTGAAGAACTTAAGTCATCTTCCTATAATCGTTGACCCTTCACACGCTACAGGGCGATGGGGGCTTGTCGGGAGCTGCGCGAAAGCGGGTATTGCGGCCGGAGCGGACGGCCTGATCATCGAGGTCCATCCTAATCCCGAGGAGGCTTTCTCCGACGGCGAGCAATCCCTGTATCCGTCTAATTTCGCGAAACTGATGACTGAATTGAGAAGAGTGGCAGAGGCGGTAGGACGGGAAATATGAGGATGTTCAACAAGGTCACGATAATCGGCGTAGGTCTCATCGGCGGTTCTATCGGCCTTGCGGTAAAAAAGAGCGGCCTGGCCGAGGAAGTGACAGGCGTCTTCAGGCGTAGTTCCACGATGAAGAAGGCGCTGAAGCGCAAGTCTGTAGATAAGGGCACAATGAGCGTCAGGGATGGAATGCACGACGCGGACCTTATCATACTCGCGACGCCGGTCTCATCCATACCGCTCTTAGCGCGCGACGCGGTCGATTTTGCCAAAGAAGGCGCTATCATAACCGATGTAGGCAGCACGAAGAGATGGATCACCGCCCAGATCGATAAGATGACAAGCCGTTCAGGGATATTTTTCGTCGGCTCTCATCCTATGGCCGGTTCAGAGCATACTGGAGTGGAATTCGCAAGAGACGACCTGATGGAAGGCGCGCCGTGCATAGTCGTAAAGACGGTGAAGACGCGCAGAAGCGCGTTAAGGAAAGTGACCAGGTTTTGGAGGGCATTGGGCGCCGAGGTCGAAGTGATGAGCCCCTCAAGGCATGATAAGAGCGTCTCTCTCATAAGCCATCTTCCGCATATTATAGCCTTCAGCCTGGCAGGGGCAGTTCCGGCTAAGGAGATCGCTTACGCTGCGGAGGGATTTAAGGATACGACCAGGGTGGCGTCGAGCGACCCTGAACTCTGGGCCGACATATTTATGACGAACAAGGCGGAGGTTGTTAAGGCCGGGAAATTATTCATTAACTATTTCAATACGATAAAAAAGGCCTTGTCTGACGGAGATTACGGGAAGCTGGTCCGCATATTGCGGCGTTCGAAAGCGAAGCGGGATAAATTCGTTATATATGGAAAGAAGCGGTAAAAGCCTGATAATAGCCATAGACGGGCCGGCAGGCAGCGGCAAGAGCACAGTATCGAAAAGATTGGCCGAGAAGCTGGAGCTTCTATATATAGATACCGGCGCCATGTACAGGGCGCTGACGTTAAAAGCGATAAATGGCGGCATGGATCTGGATGACGGTGATTCTTTGACAGCTATGGCGCGCTTTACGGCGATAGACCTGAAAGACGAAAACGGATCGAAGAAGGTCTTTCTCGACGGTAAGGATGTGAGCCTGGCCATAAGGACACCCGAACTTACGAGTAAGGTAAGGTTCATAGCGCGCGTCCCGGGCGTCAGGCATGAGATGGTAAAACTGCAGCGCTCCATAGGCGAGAGGCAGGGCGCTGTGCTTGAAGGCCGGGATATAGGCACCGTAGTATTCCCTGACGCGGATTACAAATTCTATCTTGACGCGGATCCCGGAGAGAGAGCGAAGCGCAGGTATAAAGAACTTCTGGGCTCCGGCCGGAAAGTCAAGCTGGAAGAGATACTGAAAGACGTAATAGAGCGCGATGAATCTGATATGAAACGCGCCGTGGGGGCTTTAAAGAAAGCGAAGGATTCTGTGGTAGTTGACACGACCAGTCTTTCGATCGATGAAGTCGTCGAAAAGTTATTCTCACATATCTCTGAAAAAAAATGATGTACTTTTTGGGTTGGGCTCTTTTTCTGGTGTTTTTTAAGTTGTATCTGGGCCTCAGGGTCGTAGGACGCGAAAATGTCCCTGAAAAGGGCGCGTTCATCATGGTCTCCAATCACGTGAGCTATTTCGACCCTATATTACTCGGCACCTCCGTATACCGAAGCCTGAACTTTATGGCCAGGGATAACCTTTTTAAGAAACCGTGTTTTGCCTGGACAATGCGAAAAGTCCATGCGTTCCCGGTGAAGAGGCATGGCGGAGATCTGGGCGCCCTCAAGAAGTCTTTTGAGGTACTGGCAAGCGGTAAGCCGCTCGTGATCTTCCCGGAAGGGACCAGGGCAAAGGATAGGGAATTGAAGGACGCCAAACCGGGCGTCGGTTTCATCATAACGAAAGCGAATGTGCCTGTAGTGCCGGCTTATGTAGCCGGTTCGTTCGACGCGCTGCCGAGAGGATTGAATACTCTAAGACGTCACCCTGTGGCCGTATTCATCGGGGAACCGATAATATTTGATAAGAGTTATTACGGAAAAAGGGATAAGGAATCGTACCAGAAGATCAGCGACGAGATAATGCTGAGGATAGCCAATTTAAAAGATAAGTATGAACCCAGTCCTTTCCATGAGTAGCGCTAAATTAGGAAGAAAGGGCTGGGTGAAAATAGTCTTGGCCGAGAAGATAGGGTTCTGTTTTGGAGTTAAAAGGGCGATAGAGATGGCTCAGGCCGCCCTGAAAAAAAGGGGGCCTATATATTCTCTCGGATCGATAATACATAACGCGCAGGTAGTAGACGATCTGTCAAGTAAAGGGTTAAAGGTCGTAAAAGATATACGCGGTATTAAGGAAGGGACGATCGTGATATCGTCCCACGGGATAAGCCCTAAGATAGCCGCACGCATATCGAAACAGGGGCTGAGGCTGATAGATACGACCTGCCCGTTTGTCCTGAACGCCCAGAGGATAGCCAAGCGCCTGAGCGACGAAGGATACGCGGTGGTGATAGTAGGGGATGTGAACCACCCGGAAGTTAAGGCGCTGGTAGATTTTGTAAAACACGGCGTATCGGTGGTCAAGGGCAAGAAGGAGGCTGCCCGCTTAAGAGTGCGGCACAGCGACAGAGTAAGCATAATATCCCAAACGACGCAATCGACGGACAATTTCCTGGATGTTGTCAAAACGATAATAGAGAAGAGGCCCAAAGAGATCAGGATATTCAACACCATATGCAAGGATGCTGAAGAGAGGCAGGGGGCAGCAAGACGGTTGGCCAGAAGGGTCGATGTGATGTTGACGGTCGGAGGGAAAGATAGCGCTAATACCAAAAGGCTTTTTGAGGTATGTAAGGAAGTGTTAAAGAGGTCGTTTCTTGTGGAGAGTAAGAACGAGTTGCGCGGGAAAAAGTTCATGCCAGGTTATACTATAGGCATAACGAGCGGCGCGTCGACTCCCGAGTGGGTAGTAAGACAGGTAGTAAGCAAAATAAAGTTAAAAGGTAAAAGTAAAAAGGCAAAAGTGTAATGTCCTTCGGACCTAAATATGCAGGGTCGCTTTAGCGACACATAACTTTTACTTTTTGAGTTTTAATTTTTAACTTAAACGTGTAGTCAAATTCAAACACAGAAAGGGGTTGTTTCGTTAATGGTCGAAGAAAACAATAACGATGTAGAACAGCTGGAAAAAGATGAAGATGGGGTGAGCGCGACTGCGGATTTTGCGAAACTGTACCAGGATAGTATAGCAAATATCAAAGAGGGGCAGATCGTCAA
>JAQUSE010000122.1 GCA_028715235.1 Candidatus Omnitrophota bacterium
TGAATCTCTTCGCCAGGCGCGACCTATGGGACTGGTTCAGCGCTCCGTTCCATGAACGAAGTAAAATGCCTACTGGGATATCGCAACAGGCCCAGTTAACTTTTTGGTAATTTGGACAGCAATGATTAGGCATGTAAATTTGCTGTGGTAAAATTTCGATGGCCTCGTAACCCGGACTGAGGGCATGCTGTTGACAGGTTTACTCGGCCTTGTTTCCCGCCTTCGGCGGGAAGATCGCCATAAGGTATCGAAATTTTACGACATTCGCTTCGGCAACCGCCCGTAAGTTCCGCCATCTGACTAAGCCGAAAAATTCTATCCTGGGGAGCAGGTTAATGAACTCCCTGCTTCTTTCGAGAAAAATTTTTTACCCTCCTCAGGTGGCAGTGCTTTCGGGCGCTGGCTGAAGCGAATTTTAACCTGTCCCCCTCAGCAAAATTTTCCCGCTCTGCTATGGCGACGATGGCAAACCGGCCATGTGGGTTGAGCCGTAAATTTTGATAACGTCTTACAACTACCTAAAGCACTTTAGCGCCATAGTCACCATAAGAACAAGATAGCAGAAATAATTTAAAAAAACTGCAATACCCTTGAGATCAAAATTAGGCGAGGCCCACTGGCCGGTTCGGCCATCGGCGCAAGGGCCAAGCGAAAAATTTTTCCGCACACTTTGCTTGACATAATATGCATCTGCATGTAAAATTGTTGCAGTTAATAAATTTTTTGCTGAAGACTTTTTCATAATAGGAGAATGATGAGAGAATTTAAAAATAAGGTGTTGATCATCGGGTACGGCTCCGTATCCAACTGCACCATACCGATCCTTCTGAAACACATAAAGATCCCACACAAGAACATAACGGTCATAGACTTCGCCGACAAGCGCAAGGCCCTGAAGAAGTGGACGGATAAGGGCGTCAAATATTTCCAGGAAAAGATAACCCCCCTCAATATATCGAAAGAGCTCTCGAAGTATGTCGCGCCGGGCGGGCTTATAATCGACCTGGCGTGGAACATAGGCTGTCCCGATATCCTGAACTGGTGCCACGACAATAAGGTGCTTTACGTAAATACTTCCGTTGAGGAGTGGGACCCGTACGCCGACATCCACAACAAGACGCCACTGCAGAAATCGCTCTATTACCGCCAGATGCAGATCCGGACCATGACCGCGAAGTGGAATAACTGCACCACCGCCGTCCTCGATCACGGGGCTAACCCGGGACTTATCTCCCATTTCGCCAAAAAAGGCATAGTCGATATCGCCGAGAAATACCTGCGGGATAAGACCGTGCCGAAAGGCACAAAATCCAACATCGAGCGCTACCTCCACGACCGGAAATATAACCATCTCGCGATGGAGACAGGCGTTAAGGTCATACACTGCAGCGAGCGGGACACGCAGATCACCAACAGGCCCAAAGAGGTCGACGAATTCGTCGGGACCTGGTCTATCGAAGGCTTGAGGGAAGAAGGGATATCGCCGGCCGAGATGGGATGGGGAACCCACGAAAAAGAACTTCCGCCGCACGCCTATGTGCCGCACTATGGACCGAGGAACCAGATATTCCTGCCCCAGATGGGCATGAACACATGGGTCAGATCGTGGATACCGCACCAGGAAGTCGTCGGCATGGTAATACGACACGGGGAGGCTTTCGGCATCTCCGATTGTCTCACAGTATGGAAGGGCGACGACGCCATTTACCGTCCGACGGTCAACTACGCCTATATGCCCTGCCACGAGACGATATCGAGCCTGCATGAGTTAAGATGCAGAAGTTACGAGCTCCAGCCGAAACAGAGGATAATGTCCGATGAAATCAAGACCGGCGACGACATACTCGGCGCCCTTATAATGGGGCATAAATACAATTCGTGGTGGACGGGAAGCGTCCTTTCGATAGAGGAATCGAGGCGGCTCGTGCCCCACCAGAACGCGACGACGATGCAGGTGGCCATAGGCATAGTCTCCGCCATAACGTGGATGATCGACAATCCCAATAAGGGCGTATGCCTGCCGGATGACCTGCCGTACGATCATATATTGAATATCGCGAAGCCTTACCTGGGAAAATTTGTTTCCGAAGCGTCGGACTGGACGCCGGCAAAGAACTACCAGGTATTCTTTAAAGAGAACCCGGGCGCGTACCTCAACACCAAGAACTTATGGTGTTTTAATAACTTCCTATTCAGGGATTGATAACATGACCTACACCGACAGGATGAAAGGCATAGCGAAAAAACACGGGACGCCGGTATTCATCATAGACCACGCGAAGATACGGGCCAATTACCGCGAGTTCAGGAAGGCGCTCCCGCGCGTCCAGGCCTACTACGCCGTAAAGGCTAACTCGAATCCGGAGATAGCTAAGACGCTCTATAAGATGGGCGCCAGTTTCGACGTCGCATCCTTTCCGGAGTTCATGATCGTATATCAGAATATAAAACGCTTAGGTAAGAAGGCGCGGCAGGATTTCATATGGGACAAGGTCATATACGCCAACACCATAAAACGGATCGAGACGCTGCATGAGCTCGACCCGTACAAACCCCTCGTAACGTATGACAACGTCGATGAACTGAAGAAGATAAAGGCCCACTGTCCGCACGCGGGGCTTGTACTCAGGATCCGCGTCCCGAATACCGGTTCTATGGTAGAGCTCTCTTCGAAATTCGGCGCCCATCCCGGCGAGGCCGTCGACCTGATACTCGAGGCGTTTAAAACGGGTCTCATAGTCGAAGGGATAAGCTTTCATGTCGGCAGCCAGTGCAACAACTTCGAGAATTACATGCAGGCGCTGCAGCTTACCGCATCCATATTAAGGGAATCGGCCTCCCGCGGCCACAGGATCAACATAATCGATATAGGCGGCGGATTCCCGGTGAAGTACCACAGCAAGGTCAAGTCTTTCCAGACGCTTGCCAAGAAATTGAACGCCGAATTCAACAGGCTCTTCCCGCCAAGCATCGAGATACTGGCCGAGCCGGGCCGTTTCATGGTGGCCAATGCCTGCACCCTGGTGACTAAGGTGATCGGCAAGGCCGTCCGGGACGGCAAACCATGCTACTACCTCGATGACGGCGTATACCACACATTCTCAGGGCAGGTCTTCGACCACTGCCAGTACCCATTGAAAGCGTTCAAAGACGGCGAAAAGAAGGTATCTGCCGCGTTCGGCCCCACCTGCGACGCGTTCGATACCATTTCCGTAGCCGAATACCTCCCGGACCTTGAAATAGGCGACCTTCTGTATGCCGAGAATATCGGCGCCTATTCGATAGCCTCTTCTACGTATTTTAACGGCTTCCCGCCGGCGAAAGTTATCCACATTAACAGGTAGATCCGACCTATTCCAAAATAACTATTGCATAATAGGGCTGTTCTGGTATAATAAAACCCACATTGCGGGGTGGAGCAGCCTGGTAGCTCGTTGGGCTCATAACCCAAAGGTCGTCCGTTCGAATCGGACCCCCGCTACCAATAAAAACCTAACCCTGCCCAAACTGGGCAGGGTTTTTATATCAAAGGGAAAAACGTAGTTTTTCCCTTATGACGCTCGCACTTCTACTGGCATATCCTCAAGTGCTCGCTGTATCCCTTTTCCTATAAGTGCCCTTATGGATTCTACAGAACATTCTATATAAAAAGAGAAGGAGAAATTCTCTCCTTCTCTTTTTAATCTTATCTACTCTATAGTTGTGTCGTTAAAACGACCTGAATATAAGCTATTATTTCCTGCTCGAGGGCTCTTTTAATACTATTTCACCCTTCCTGACGACGCCTATCTTCTCGCGGGCGCGCTTTTCGATGTAACCGATGTCGGTCTCGAGACGGTGCTTTTCCTCTTCCAGCCGTTTATTCTCTTTTCTTACGGCCTCTATCTTTTCCTCAAGCTTCCTGTTCTTATATCTTAGCTCCTGATACTTGGCGAACGGAGGCAGGAAGACTAAGACCAGAGCCGCTATGATGAGATGCGTTTTTTTCGACCTTATTTTCGCCATATGGCTTTGCCATACACACTCTTCTTGCCGAGCTCCTCTTCTATGCGCAGCAGCTCGTTGTATTTGCAGATCCTCTCGGAACGGCACGCGGACCCCGTCTTGATCTGGCCGGTATTCATGCCGACTACCAGGTGGGCTATCGTCGTGTCCTCGGTCTCGCCCGAGCGGTGCGATACGACTGCGGTATAACCTTGCGACCTGGCAAGGTCTATCGCGTCGAGCGTCTCGGTAAGCGTGCCTATCTGGTTTAATTTTATAAGAATGGAGTTTGCTACCTTCTTCTCTATCCCCATCCGGAACCTCTTCACGTTCGTGACGAATAGGTCATCGCCTACAAGCTGTATCTTCTTCCCGAGCTTGTCCGTCATCTTTTTCCAGCCGTCCCAATCGTCTTCCGCCAGACCGTCCTCTATCGAGACTATCGGGTACTTCCCCACCCACCGGCTGTAAAATTCTATCATGTCGCCGCTTGAGTTGTCCTTCTTCGGTTCGGCTTCGAGTATATAGCTGCCGTTCTCAAAGAACGAGCTCGCAGCCGGGTCGAGGGCTATCGAAACGTCTTTACCTGCCTTGTAGCCGGCCCTGTCTATCGCGGCAAGTATTACCTCCACCGCCTCTTCGTTCGACCTGAGGTCAGGGGCAAAACCGCCTTCATCGCCCACCGCCGTGGAGAGCTTCTTGTCGTGAAGTATCTTTTTCAGGTTATGGAATACCTCCGCGCCCCACCTTAACGCCTCTTTGAAAGAGGAAGCGCCGATAGGCATTATCATGAACTCCTGCAGGTCGACGTTATTGTCGGCATGCGAACCGCCGTTCAATATATTCATCATGGGGATCGGCAGGACCTTGGCCTTGTTCCCCCCTATATACTTGTATAGCGGCATGCCTTTGGAGCATGCGGCTGCCTTTGCCATCGCAAGAGAAGCCCCGAGTATCGCGTTCGCGCCGAGCCTGCCTTTGTTGGGCGTGCCGTCCAGGTCTATCATGAGCTGGTCGAGCTCCCCCTGTTTCAGCGCGTCTTTCCCTTTCAGCGCCTTCTTTATCTCGCCGTTAACGTTAGCGACTGCCTTGGTCACGCCTTTGCCGAGATACCGCGACTTGTCGCCGTCGCGCAGCTCCACAGCCTCGTGCTCACCGGTCGACGCTCCGCTCGGGACAGCGGCCCTCCCGAAAGAACCGTCCTGCAGTACCACATCCACCTCGACCGTCGGATTTCCCCTCGTGTCGAGTATCTCTCTGGCTGTTACGTCTTTGATATTCGTATTCATCCCACTACCTTCTTTCTACTTTGTGTAATGTGTAAAGTGTAATGTTTAATGTTAGTTTAAAGTAACTATGTGTAATGGACCGGTCAAGACATTCCTGTCGAAATACGACCTCTCGGGGAAGACCGTTGTGCCGTTCTGCACGCACGGCGGGGGAGGGCCGGGGCACAGCTTTGCGGACGTCTCCGAGCTCTGCCCCAGGTCGACCG
>JAQUSE010000123.1 GCA_028715235.1 Candidatus Omnitrophota bacterium
TAAGTGCGCAGTATTTTTTCAAAGCGCGCCAACGGATGGTTCGTCACATAAAATCCCAGCATCTCTTTTTCGTACGCGAGCAACTGGTTCTCCGGCCACTCGGGTATGTTCGGTATCTCCTGATATGTCTTTTTGAAGTTCTCCTCATCCTCGAACTTATCGAAGAAAGAGAGCTGGCCGTTCGACCTGTCTTTCTGTATGCCGCCGGCGACCTCAAGCGCCTTGTCGATCATAGCGGATAGCTGCGAACGGTAAAGGCCGAGCGAATCGAGCGCGCCGCATTTTATCAGGCTCTCGATGACTTTCCTGTTAACGAGCCTCAGGTCCACTCTTTCCGTAAACTCGTAAATGGATTTGAACTTGCCGCCCTTATCCCTTACGCCTATAATGGACTCTATCGCCCCCTGCCCGACATTTTTTACCGCGAGCAGACCGAACCGTATAGAGTCCCCGATTAATGTAAAATTTGCGTAACTCTCGTTCACATCCGGCGGAAGTATCTTAAGCCCCATCCTTTGAGATTCGCTTATATAGACCGCTATCTTATCCAGGTTGTCTTTTTCACTTGTGAGAAGCGCTGTCATGAATTCACCCGGATAGTTCGCCTTCAGGTACGAGGTCTGGTAGCTTATCATGGCATATGCCGCGCTGTGCGATTTATTAAAACCGTATCCGGCAAAATATTCTATCTGATCGAATATCCGGTCGGCCGTCCTCCTGTCGATCCTGTTCTTTAAACAGCCGTTCACGAAATGCGTCCTGACCTCGACCATCACTTCAGGAGTCTTTTTGGCCATAGCGCGTCTTAAGTTGTCGGCCTGAGCCAGGGTAAAACCGGCAAGGCTCGACGCTATCCTCATGGCCTGTTCCTGGAATAGTATTACCCCGTAAGTCTCTTTCAGTATCGGTTCCAGCAATTGATGGTCATAGCGCATCTTTACTTCGCCGTGTTTCCTCTTCATGAAGTCGTCAAGCATCCCGGAACCTATGGGGCCGGGCCTGAATAGCGCCAGGAGCGCGATCAGGTCTTCGAACTTTTCGGGTTTAAGTTTTTTAAGCAGATCCCTCATGCCGGAACTTTCCAGTTGGAAGACGCCGACGGATTCCGCATTGGTCAATAACTTATAGGTCTTTTTGTCTTCTGTGGGGACGTTGTCCAGATCGAGATCAATGCCTTTAGTGCGCTTGATTATCTTCTTAGCCTCGCTAATTACCGTCAGCGTCCTGAGGCCCAGCATGTCCATCTTAAGCATGCCTATCTTCTCAAGGGACGACATGGAATAGCCTGTTGTGATCTGTCCGTCCTGTATCTTATACAAAGGAACGTGGTTAACGAGAGGTTCCTCGCTTATAACGATCCCGGCAGCATGGGTCGAGGCATGTCTTGTGAGCCCCTCAAGGACTAGTGAAGTCTCTATTAGCTGCGCTATCTTCGAATCCATTTTATAAAGATTGCGGAGTTCCGGCTCCTGCTCCAGGGCGTGGGTAAGGGTCATGTTTAGGTCATTAGGGATGAGCTTGGCTATCTTGTCCACATCCGCATAGGGCATTCCCATGGCGCGCCCGGTATCTCTCACCACGGCCTTAGCCATCATAGTTCCGAACGTTATTATCTGCGCGACATTGTCCTTGGAATATTTTTTAACGACGTAATCTATGACTTCATTCCGCCTCTCGTAGCAGAAATCTATGTCGATATCGGGCATACTTACTCTTTCGGGGTTCAGGAACCTTTCGAAAAGAAGATCATACCTGAGAGGATCTATGCTGGTTATACCCAGGGCGTAGCTGACGACGCTTCCCGCCGCGCTTCCGCGGCCGGGACCCACGGGGATATGGTTCTCTTTGGCGTAGTGGACAAAGTCCCACGCTATCAGGAAATAGCTTGTATAACCGAGCTTCTCTATTATCTTCAACTCATGCTGGACGCGGTCGAGGACCGTCTTGTCGTCATCGGGATAACGCTTCTTCAAACCCTGGTCAACAAGTTCCCTGAGATATCCTTCCTTGGTCTTCCCTTCGGGTACCTTATAATTAGGAAGATGCGTCTTCTTGAAATCGAGCTCAAGATTGCATTTCTCGGCTATAGCTACCGTATTCTTAAGCGCTTCGGGCGCGGCGTCGCCGAACTTTCTCGCCATCTCATCCCGCGACTTGAAATAAAACTCTTCTGTCTGGAGGCGCATCCTGTTCGGATCGTCGAGAGTGGTCTGGGTCTGTATGCAGAGGAGCGCTTCGTGGGCCTTTGCGTGGTCCTTTTCTACATAATGGACATCGTTCGTAGCTACGAGTCCTATCCCCGTCTCCCTGGATAGCTTTATCAGTTCAGCATTGACGGTATCCTGTTCCGGGATCAGGTTGTCCTGTATCTCGAGATAAAAATTATCCTTGCCGAACATATCTTTGTATTCATCGATCGTCTTCCGCGCCTGGTCCAACTGATTTGTATAGATGAGGTGGGGTATCTCGCCCTTGAGGCAAGCCGACAGGCATATCAGCCCGTCTTTATGTTTGGCAAGCACCTCTTTGTCGATCCTCGGCCGGTAATAGAATCCCTCAAGGAATCCTATTGAGACGAGCTTCATGAGATTTCTGTATCCCGTTTCATTCTTAGCAAGCAGGACAAGGTGAAAAGATGCGTCGCTGATGCCGCGGCTCGATTTCTCGAACCTGGAATCGGGGGCGATATAGACCTCGCTGCCGATTATCGGTTTTACGCCGTTCTTCATGCATAGGTCATAGAATTCGATAGCGCCGAACATGTTGCCGTGGTCTGTCATGGCGCAGGCCGGCATCCTGTGTTCCTTGACCTTGTTCATGAGGGGTTCAAGAAGGCATGCGCCGTCAAGAAGGCTGTATTGGGTATGCACGTGAAGATGGACAAAATCGGAGTGTGTCATTTCGTATAGTAACCAGTAACCAGTAACCAGAACAGTTATACTGACTTTTTTCTGGTTTCTGGTTACTAAGTGTTAGCGAACAGTAATCACTTCCCCATTCCAACCCGCTGAGCGGCCTGGAAGACTTTTCCTTCTGTCTGGATGGCCGGCGCAATGATGATCTCTGTCTTTTGCATCTGGCTTATGTCTTTCGCGCCGACGTTCCCCATAGATGTCTGCAAAGCGCCCATAAGGTTCTGCGAACCATCGTCAACCTTGGCCGGGCCGAACAATATCTCTTCGAGAGTGCCTGTAACGCCCACCCTTATCCTGGTGCCCCTCGGAAGGTTTGAGTGAGGCGTCGCCATCCCCCAATGATAACCCCTGCCCGGAGCTTCTTTAGATCTCGCGAACGCGCTGCCCACCATTACCGCGTCAGCGCCGCACGCGAAGGCCTTACATATATCGCCGCCCGTAGACATGCCGCCGTCCGTAATGATCGGCACATATTTTTTTGTCTTCTTGTAATAATCGTTCCTCGCCGCGGCGCAATCTATTGTGGCCGTAACTTGTGGAACACCTATGCCTAAAACACCCCTTGTCGTGCATGCCGCGCCCGGACCTATGCCGACCAGGAGGCCGCTTGCGCCGGTATCCATCAATTCAAGCGCAACTTCGTATGTCACGCAGTTCCCGATAATCACCGGTATCTTCATGGACTTGCAGAACTTATGGAAATCGAGGGCTTTATATTTCCTGGCTATATGCTTTACCGTAGTGACCGTGGACTGCACGATAAAAATATCCGCTCCTGCTTTCTCGGCTATCTTTCCGAATGCTTCAGCGCGCTGAGGGATAGAACTTACTACGGCCGGCACCTTGGCCTTTTTTATCTCCGCTATCCTTTTGAATACGAGATCCTCTTTTATGGGCTCTTCGTATATACCCTGGACAAGTCTCGTGGCTTCTTCGGGGGAGGCATGGGCGATCTTATCCAGGACCTCATTCGGATTTTCATAACGAGTCTGGACGCCCTCCAGGTTGAGAACGGCTATGCCGCCCAGCTTACCCATTGCTATAGCGAACTTTACATCCACCACGCCGTCCATAGCGGCAGCAAGGATAGGGACGTCATACTTCTTCCCGTCTATCTTCCAGGAAGCGTCTACCTCTTCAGGATTTATCGTTGCCCTTCCGGGAACGAGAGCGATCTCATCGAATCCGTAACAACGTCTTGCCTTTCTGCCTACCCCGATATAAAACTGTGCCATATAGAATATCTCCTAATTGTTAATATAATAGAATATTATGATATATAAATAATCGCGTTTTGTCAATTAAAACATTGGCTGTATAATAAGAATGGCCCCGAACTTCTTCGGGGCCATTCTCACTTAAAACTTACAGCTTATGGCTTACGACTTTTTAATACATCCCTCCCATACCCCCCGGAGGCATCCCGCCCGGCATTCCCGCCGGCGCCTTCTCTTCTTCGGGAATATCGGTGACTATCGTTTCGGTCGTGATCATGAGCGCAGCTATGCTGGCCGCGTTCTGCAGAGCCGAACGGGTAACCTTCTTAGGATCGATCACACCGGCCGCTATCATATCGGTGTATACGTCCTTATCCGCGTCATAACCCTCGTTCGTCTTCATATCCTTCACCTTGTTTACGACCACTGAGCCTTCCTGGCCCGCGTTATTCGCTATCGTCCTGATCGGTTCCTCAAGCGCCCTCCTGATAATATCGACGCCTATCTGCTCGTCACCCGACAGTTTGAGCTTCGCGAGGCCATCGACACAACGCAATAGCGCTACGCCGCCGCCCGGGACTATACCCTCTTCGACAGCGGCTCTCGTCGCATGAAGAGCATCTTCCACTCTCGCCTTCTTCTCTTTCATCTCGGTCTCGGTCGCCGCTCCGACATTTATCACGGCCACTCCGCCGGCAAGCTTTGCGAGCCTCTCCTGTAGCTTCTCTTTGTCGTAATCGGAATCGGTGTCCTCGATCTGTTTGCGTATCTGCGCGATACGGGCCTGCAGGTCCGCAGACTTACCGGAACCTTCCACTATAGTTGTGTTGTCCTTATCGATCCTGACCCTTTTTGCCCGGCCGAGGTCTTCTATCTTCACGTTCTCGAGCTTTATTCCTAGGTCTTCGGTAATCGCCTTACCGCCGGTGAGTATCGCGATATCTTCGAGCATCGCTTTTCTCCTGTCGCCGTATCCGGGGGCTTTTACGGCCGCCGTCTGCAAAGTGCCGCGGATCTTATTCACGACGAGCGTCGCGAGGACTTCTCCTTCAGTCTCTTCCGATATTATCAGAAGCGGCTTTCCGGCTCTCGCTACCTTTTCCAATAGAGGAAGGATATCTTTCATACTCGATATCTTCTTCTCGTGGATCAATATATAAGGATCGTCAAGGGAACATTCCATTTTTTCCGCGTCGGTCACAAAATAAGGAGAGAGATATCCCTGATCGAATTCCATACCCTCGACCAGTTCCAACTCTGTCTTTGATGCCTTACCTTCTTCTACTGTGATTACGCCGTCTTTGCCGACTTTTGTCATCGCCTCGGCGATCTGGTTGCCT
>JAQUSE010000124.1 GCA_028715235.1 Candidatus Omnitrophota bacterium
TCAACGTTTTTTATCGCACGTACGCATTTGCCGGAGTGCAGACCTCGAATTTCGAATTATTTGAATATATTTTGTAAGGAAATCAGCACTTTTTCCCGCCGACAGATTATCTCTGGTAAGGATTTTTGGCCAGAAAAACGAGTTACTTGACATTATTGAACTATAAGCAAAAGGGACAGGTCCGGGTTCGAGCGGAGAACCGTCCTCTAACTTATGTCCGTCAGGTCCCATCGGGCGTGTTCTTTGGTAAGAATTAGGCTGACATCAAGATAAGGGATATCGCTATGCGATACTTCGCTTAAGAATCTCCCGCGGCTAAGGGCCGTTGCCATTGCCTTGGAGTACTTCCTCCGCGCAGCAAGGCGTTTAATCTCAAGAATCAGCCGTCCTTCTAAAAGTTCCACCAAAAACAACCGTTCCGGGCTAAATCTGGTTATTATTAAGATTTTCATGGTATACCTCTACATCCCCCTCATTGCGCCAAGACGTTTTATATATTGCACCGTTTCCTTTGAAAATTGTACGCACCGAATCCGGTTCTCTCTAATAATTTCGTGCTTCCCTCCACAATCCGCACAGCGCACAAATTCCGGGGACGCTGTGTAACCTATACTATGACACCTTAAACATCTGACCTTTTCCATGATACTCACCTCCTTTCTACTTCAAGTATGCCATAAAATTGACTTTAGTCAAATAGTTTCACTATCATAAAAGTCAATTTAGAAACATTAAAATCATAACATATTGATAATTAATGATTTATGATTTATGTTAGAATTTAAAATAGTTATTTTATTGACTTACACATTAATAATTTTTTTTATAAAAAGCAATTTTCATTGACAAAACTCTTCTACTGGTGTATACTGTAACCATGAAACTTCACGAAAAAATTCGCTATTTAAGAGAAAATGTAGCCAAACTTAGTCTAAAGGAATTCCATGAAGCTCTTACCGATATCTTTGGCGATAAAGCCATCACCTATTATAGTCTCTGCCGTCTGGAAAAAGGGCACCGTGCAGAGATCCGGCTTAAGAGTCTATACCAAATATGCACAGGCCTTGGGATATCCCTCAAAGATTTAAAAGAAGGGACTGAAGAAGAAGAATCAAAAATTGTCCGTATTATTTCCGCTGCGGAACGTCACAATAATGTGTATATTCACAATGAAAATGCCGTATCCGAGATATTAAGTCCCCGTACCCTCAAATTCCTTGCTATGGAGTTAATCCTGCTTCCCGGCGGTGTTACAAGAAAAGAAGAAGACCCGCTGGAAGAAAATAAGTTTGAAAAACTCGTGATAGTATTACAAGGCAAGATCGCCTGTCACGTGGGAACTGAATTGCATACAATAAAAAAAGGCGATGCGCTCTCTTTTGTGAGCTCTATCCCCCATTATTTTGCCAATCCCTCTAAAAAACTAAAGGCGCGCGCAATCATCGTACAGAACCCTAAATCTTACTGATCTTCTGCCCTCTTTTCTCAAGGATCCTTCCGAATTTCATAGTAACGACCTTAAGGTCAAGAGGTTTGACCGCGTAATCAGTAGCGCCGAGTTGCATAGCCTCATCGGCAACCTCATCGCTTACCCATGCTGAAACGACCAGGATATCTATGGCCGGGTCGATTTTCTTGGCTTCGGTAATAACAGCCATACCGCCTTTTTTCGGCATTTTTATATCAAGGATAATAATATCACACGGGTGTGTCCGCAAAAAAAGCACGGCATCATCGCCATCCTGCGCTTCGTTAAAGTCGCATTCGAACCTCTCCTCTAAGAACCCGACAACCGTTTGGCGAACATCGTCTTCGTCATCCACAGCAAGGACAACCGGCCTTTTCATTTTTTGACTCCTTTTAGCTCCCCCGGATGAACACCGAGTTTGTCGATCAGGCTCATCGCCGTTCCTTGAGAAGTTCTTGAATCTTTTTTGTTACAACGGTTTCCAGGGCCTCAACCAAAAAAGGCTTTGTGATATACCCTTCGGCGCCGTACCGTCGCGCCTTGTCGGCTGTATCCTGGTCAGTTAATCCGGTTACCATTATGACTTTTATTTTTTTATTATGCTCTTTTATACGTTTAAGCACCTCTATGCCGTTCATGTCTTTTAACGCAATATCCAGGAATACAATATCGGGCTTGTCTTTTACGATTATTTTTATAGCTTCTTCTCCGCTTAATGCCGTTAAAATACAAAAACTTCGGAGTTCGAAAAATTTCCGTACCGAATCGGTTATCCCTTCCTCATCGTCGACAAATAGAAGTTTTATCATAGTGTATGTTTAAATAGCCTGCCGCCTTATAGACTTTTTATAACTTCCAGGAGCTTTTCAACGGTGATAGGTTTAACAATGGCCTGCCGTGCGCCCTGTCTCAAGGAATCGTTCAGTAGGATGTCTTCGCCATACCCTGTCAGCATGACCGCTTTGGCCTGAGGGTTTAATTGTAAAGCCTTTTTAAGAACGTCAAACCCCGTGTATTTTTCGCGCAAATTTATGTCCAGTATCAGGATATCGGGGTTAAAAGTTTCGAGAGCGGCAAAGGCCTGTTCCGAATTTACGGCACCCTTGACATCATAACCTTGCTGTTTTAAATACATCTCACAGTATTGAGTAATATCCCGCTCATCATCAACAATTAATATTTTTTCCATAGCATCACCTCTGGTTAAGCTGATTGAGGTTCGTCACATACCGGCATTGAAATCTTAACGGCCGTGCCTTCACCGTATAACGTCTCATAATCGATCCTGCCTTTATGAAACTCTACCAGGCGTTTTAATATATGCACTCCGGCCCCGTATCCCGATTTCCCGCTCGAAACCTTTGTCGTCACATAAGGAATAGCTTCTTTCACTTTTTCCAGAATATCAGAGGTCATACCGATACCGTTATCCTTAACGGTTATCGATACCGTCTTCTTATCGTCTTCACACGCTACGGAAACATCAATTTTCCCTTTAAAGTCAGGATCATCCAGGAGCTTAGACTGAATAGCGTCGTAGGCGTTATCAAACACTATAAAATACATTTCCTGGATATAGGTAAGGTTTGCCCATGTTAAAGGGATACCGGGTTGAATGGTCTTGATCTTCTCTAGCCGGGAAAAATCAGGGTGCTTATATTCGACCATCTGCAGGGCCTGATCTACTGTTTCGGCCACATTGACCATCTTAAACCCTACCTTATCCGGACGGCTGAAATTCAAAAGCCCTCGTGCTATTTCCCCGCCCGTAACGGCGCTTTTTTCGGCCCTGGATACCGACTCAATGCAGCTATTCACCTTTTCTTTTTCCGCATCAGAAAATCCTTCAGATATTTTCGTTAACGCATTTCTTGCGTATCCGAGCGCCATGGCGATCACCATAAACCGGTTATTAAACTGGTGCGACATGCCGTCGGCCATCGCGGCCAATTCAGTTTTGACTTTGGCCTGTAACTTTTCAGCATAGAGAGCGTTAAGTTCGTCGATGTATTCTGCGTTTTTTAACGCAATGGCTTCGGTTCGCGCCAAGTCATTAAGGATGCTCATATCAACCGTCGAATACGCCATGTCCGATTTCTTTTTACCCAAAAGCATGAATCCTATAAAATCGTCTCTTGTCATAAGGGGGATTGCCAGAATGGCATTATTCTTTTTCATTTCCTCCACTACCGCAGTATCAGGATCGCCGGCAGTTTTTTCTTCGATCGAAACAATATTCTTATGGCGCTTTAAATATTCTACCAGCGGTGAATCCATCGTCGCAATCACGTTTATAACCTCGCCGGCGCTCGAATGCGCCACAAGCCTGTCTTTCACACCGTTCCGCACGAAGATCAACGGATTTACCGGACGCAAAGTTTTGTCAAAAAGCTCCAGGGTACGGGAAATAATTTTGTTGAGGTTCATTTCGGTGATGACGTCGTCCAAAAAAATCTCGATAACGTGTTGGTAATCATATTTTTTTTGGAAAAGGTATTTATCAGTTAATCGGACTAATAAATTCTCTATTGGCCGCGCCGTAATTATAATAATCATGGAGCTCAGCGCTAAGCCTAATAACTTACCGTCAGTAATTTGTTGAGTTAGAAGAGTAACGATTACAAACACACCGAATGTGACAATGAAAAATACTGAGAAAATCAGAGTTTTCTTAATAACAACTTCTATATCCATCAAATTATGGCGCACGATAGCATAAAAGATTATTAACGTGTACATTACCAGTAAAATATCATGTGGAATGGGCTCTACGCCTATATAAGCAGGGATAAAATGCAAAATTCCACCTATATATGCTATAACAAACCCAACGAGAAGGTATCTTAATCTATTTTTAGAAGAATGTTCGGCAAGCCTATATTGCATGATCAAATTATAAAAAGCATAAAGGCACATTATGCCAAAAAACAATACAAACAGATGATACAATGGCCCTGGAACGACGACAGCATACTCCCTCATGTGCTTAATATTATTGATAAATAATGGATTAAAACTAACGATAGAAAACAGAAAGAAAAGTATATACGCAAGTTTGACTATGCGTCTTTGAACTTTTTCGTTATTTAGTCCAATCGCTATTAAAATGAAGTTCAGAAAAACGGCAGGAACTACTAATGCAAACAAATAAATAACTCTGCCCCAGAAAAGCGCACTGGCCTGGTCTGTAATCGTGTGCGTTACAACAGGGAAAAGGCACCATATTCCAATCAACAATGTAACAAATACAAAAAACCTATTTTGTGCGCTTTCTCTTCTCTTAAAAAAGACAAAAGCAGACAACGTTAAACATATAATAAAAGCGATGGCTGAACTAAAAGAATATACTGTCATGAATATGCTATATTTGCCGTTGATGTTCTATTTTTTATCGCTTTTTTAGTTGTTTTTATTCTTTCCGCAGTTATCTTGCTGTAAAAACTTCTAAATTCCGCAATGGTAAATCCATGTTTTTGACCTAGGTTTCTTATTTCAACCACTTTGTCCATGCTTATATTATCGCCCAGAGAAAAGCTCTCAAATTTTTGTTCCAGCGTCAATATCATTGTCTCGGCAATACATGCATAAGCCAGCCCAGGAGGCGGACCAAAATAAAAATTGAATTTCGCATCCCCCGGTGGTCTCACTATACCACCGTCGATTACCAAAATATCTTTTCTGGAATCAACAATCTCTTTCGAAACATTTTTGGGTATGGACATATCACATATTATGGCACCTCCTTTAATATCAGTGCTTTTTATTAAACAATTCGGATCGTTGGTAGAGAAAAAAAGTATGTCGGCATTTTGAATTGCCTTAGTTATATCTGTACACACATCAGCTGACTTTCCGCTCTCCTCTTTAATAATAGCCCTTAATTTGTCAAGTCGGGTTCTGTTTCGGGCAACAAGTACCACTTCCCCACAATATTGAGCGAGGAGTCTTGAACATATACTGCCGATCCCCCCGGTTGCGCCGATCAC
>JAQUSE010000125.1 GCA_028715235.1 Candidatus Omnitrophota bacterium
GGCCCCTCTCTTCAGCGCCTATCCCCGGATACGCTCCCGGCGTATCAATAAACGAAATTACCGGCAGGCTGAACTTTTCGGCCATCTTCATCACCCGGATAGCCTTCCTGTACCCTTCCGGATGCGCGCTGCCGAAATTCCTTTCAAGGTTCTCTTTGGTATCCTTCCCCTTCTGGTGTCCTATAACTACGATATTTTCACCGCCCACTTTCGCCAGGCCGCAGATCATCGCCTTGTCGTCGGCGTAATGCCTGTCGCCGTGGATCTCTATGAAATCCGTCATCATCATATCTATATAGTCAAGTGTATACGGCCTTTTGGGATGACGGGCTATCTGCACCCTCTGCCACGGAGTCAGGTTATCATATATCTCTTTCTTTATGCGAGAGAGCTTCTCCTCGAGTCTTGTTACCTCCCCGGATATGTCTATGTCCTTATGGGCGGTGAACCCTCTGAGCTCGCCTATCTTCCTCTCCAGCTCTAATATGGGCTTCTCGAATTCCAACCCGTAAACATGTATAGCCATGTGATACTCCAATAGATTCCGCGATAAGTTACGTAACGTTACATAAAGTTACGTAAGGTTACATAATGTTACCGCCAGCACTCAATATTTTTAAAACTCGCAACCTTATGTAACCTCATGGAACCTGATGTAACCTTATGCAACATCCGCGAATCTTTAGTCGACGATCAGCACTTCAGTCCCCTCCGGGACTATGGTATATAACTCTTCGACTTCCGCGTTCTTCATCCTCACGCAGCCTTCTGTGACGCTCCTGCCTATCGATTCGGGCTCTATCGTCCCGTGGATCCCGTACCCCTCTTTGGATATACCGAGCCACCTGGAACCGAGCACATTCTTAGGATCCCCGGACTGAACCACCCCTCCGGTGGGCGGATACCATGGCGGATCGACTATCTTGGTCGTGATCTTGAACGTGCCTACCGGCGTGCATGAATTTTTGCCGGTAGAGACCCTGTATGTCTTCAATATATTTTCATTGTCCTTAAGCGTCAATATATTCTGTGACTTATCGACCGCTATGCTGAACCTGGATTTATTAATCTTGATATTTTCCCCTACCCTGATAGCGTTGTTCTTAAGGCCGTTCGCCTTTGCTATCAACTCTACGGTGGTGCCGTATTTTTTCGCGATCCTGGTCAGCGTGTCGCCCTTCTGCACCTCATAAGAAACAGAGTCCGGGGTCGGTATAGGCGAGAACAATATCTGCACGTTCACATTCTCCGGCGCCTCCTGCGCTTTCAATATCTCCCCCGACGCCGGGAACTTCTCTACTAACTTCTGGTAGGCGTCCCTCGCGTTCAGCAGCTCGCCGGATTTTTCGTATGTGGATCCGAGCAAAAAATAAGCCGTCAGGGCTTCGGCCGATCCGGGCGACTTCACTATAAGTATCTTCAGGTTCTTTAACGCTGTTTCGGTCTGGCCCTGCTCGAGCAATTTCTTGATGTCGCCCAGCTTCATGACGGATTGATTAATAACCGCCGCGGACGACGCAGCCGCCCCTGACGGGGCTTTCGTTGAAATTATAATGTACCCTAGGACAGAGGCCGTCATTAAGAATAATATAACCGCGCCGACAATCAGGAATCTCTTATCCATTTAATATTGCCCCCGTTAAAAGTTATCACTTATAGAACAGCAATGAGACGAGGATGCCCAGGACCATGCCCGCCCAGACTTCTATGGGCGTGTGGCCGATGAACTCTTTCAGCTTGTCTTCGTCTAATTTCTTTTTCCAGTATATATCTTCCAGCATCTTATTCAATATATTGGCCTGCCGGCCCGTGGCGAGCCTTACGCCCTGCGCGTCGAAAAGGACTATGAGGGTGAACGTAACGGTTATAGCGAACAGCGCGGAATCAAAACCATATGTAATACCCACCGACGTCGCGAGGGACGATACCGCGGCGCCGTGAGAACTGGGCATGCCGCCGGAGCCGACAAACCACCGGAAGTTGAACTTCTTTTCCCTGAACACGCCCAGCAGGACCTTTATCGTCTGCGCTATGAACCATGCGGCCGCCGATGTCCAGAATATGTAGTTGTGGCTGAACTCAATTAGGTTTGCAATCATATTAGCTTTATATTATAATATATAAAATCCGGTTATTCAAATAGAATATAGCATATAACGCGAGGAGGGCGGTCATGAGAAAACTGTTGGCGCTTACCGCAATAGCGATAGTAACGGCGCTTTTGGCGCCGTCCATATGCTTAGCGGGCAGCAACGAGCTGTCGTACCTGATTAATAAAGGAAATCCTATAAAAGTTTTCATGAAAGATTTCGTTAATGAATCCGGGCAGAATCAGCTGGTAATGGGAGAATTAGAGAAAACGGTGGAAAAATCGTTGCTTGCCAGAAAAGCCGTCACGTTCCATATAGCGAAGACTATCGAACAAAGCGATATATGCATATCATGCACCGTTAAGAAATACCAGTATCTCGAAAAAGGCCCACTCAAGTTTTCCCCAAGCCCGCAAGCTATGCTCTTAGACGCCGCTGCGTCAGCAACGGAAAACTACGTCGAGATGGACGCGGAATTCGTGATAGCGGACTCCAGAACAAATAAGACGCTCTGGAAAGACACGATCGGATTTTACGAAAAGAAAGTGATGACGCCCGCTGAAAGCACGCCGATAATATACGATCACGTAGCCAGGCGTTTTCTCTGGAAATCTTTTGGTAAGCCAAATAAATAAGTCGATTTACAATATGCCGAGGTCTCCGACCGAGGCCAAGCCAAATAAGTAAGTCGATCTACAACGTGCCGAGGTCTCCGACCGAGGCCAAGCCAAATAAGCCTTCTATCAACCCTTTATGAGAGCCAGGGCTTCAGCTCTGGTCTTTTCGTTCTTCCTGAAGACGCCGCGTACGGCGCTCGTTATGGTAAGAACGCCGGGTTTCTTTATACCCCTCATGCTCATGCAGAGGTGCTCGGCCTCTATTATTACGAGGACGCCTTTGGGGTTGAGTTTTTTCATTATTATATCGGCTATGTCGGTGGTAAGACGCTCCTGCACCTGCAGCCTTTTAGACAGGATATCGACCACGCGGGCCAGTTTGCTTAAGCCCGTGACCTTATTATTGCTTGGCAGATAAGCGACATGCGCCTTTCCTACGAACGGCAGCAGGTGATGTTCGCATATCGAATAAAGAGGTATGCCTTTTAACAGCACTATCTCATCATGGTCTTTTTCGAATACCACCTCAAGCTCTTTTCCGGGATTGACGCCCGTACCGCCCAATATCTCTTCGTACATCTCCGCAACGCGCTTTGGGGTATCTTTTATATCGGGCCTGTTGACGTTCTCGCCGACCGCTATCAATATCTCTTTCACAGCCTTTTCGATCCGTTTCTTGTCCATTTTTACTCCCATATTAACAACTCGTTTTTTGGTTCTGGTCACTTACCGATACAGAATTGCTCAAATATCCTGTCGAGGATATCATCCGAAACAGACTTGCCTACTATGAGCCCCAGATGATACAGCGCTTCCTTCAGGTCAATAGCAACCAGCTCGCAAGGCGTTCTCTTTGCAAGCGCCTTCTTAACTGATAGCATATTATCAAGCGCCCTGTCAAGAAGCTCTTTGTGGCGCGCGTTCGCCACTACTGCCGACTCGCCCTGGTCATACTCTCCGCTCCATACGGCCCCAAGCAACTCCTTCTCCAGCGTTCTTATATTACGCCTCTTCCCTACCGATATCTCAACTATCTTATCATCCTTGAAAAACTTTTTGGCTTTTTTCGCGTCCGTCTTTTTCGGAAGGTCGGATTTGTTTATAACCACTATCTTCTTTTTTCCGAGCGCCAATTTGATTATATCGAGGTCTTCTTTCCCGATCGCGGTAGAACCGTCGAGCATGAGGATCACGATATCGGCGAGATCCAGGTATTTCTTGCTCCGCTTCACGCCCTCTTTATCGAGCGCGTCCCTCGCTTCGGCGATGCCCGCCGTATCCACAAGCCTCACAGGAACGCCTTTAAGATTTATGACTTCTTCCACGGCGTCTCTCGTCGTTCCCGGTATAGGCGAGACTATGACCCTATCCCTGTTCAACAGCAGGTTCATCAGGCTTGATTTGCCGACGTTCGGTTTGCCGCAGATTATCGCCAGCACCCCTTCTCTGAGCACTGCGCCGCTCCGGTATGTGCGGATAAGGTCCTGCAATTCGCGTATAACGCCTTCAACCTTTTTCACCAGCCCGGAACCCTCTATCATCTCTATGTCTTCTTCCGAAAAATCTATAGACGCCTCGATCTGCGAGGCTACATCGATAAGGGAATCAAGTATCGCGTTCACCTTACCCGAAAGTCCGCCGTCAAGCTGGCTCATAGCGACCTTCAGGGATCCTTCGGTCTTGGACCTGATGACGTCAAGGACCGCCTCGGCCTGCGCCAGATCGAGCCTGCCGTTAAGGAACGCGCGCTTCGTAAATTCTCCGGGCTCGGCCAGACGCGCCCCGCGTTCCAATATAAGCTCAAGGGCCCTCTTCGCCGCCTGGATGCCTCCGTGGCAATTTATCTCCACGACATCCTCTTTTGTATAACTCTTCGGAGCCTTCATAACGGTCAGAAGGACCTCGTCAACTGCCTTGTTTTTTTCATCGACAATGCGGCCGTAATGGACTGTGTAAGTCTTAAATCCGGAAGGTTTACCTTTATCCTTGGAAATGAATACGGCATCCGCGATCCTGAGCGCCTCTGGCCCGCTGAGCCTGACTATCCCTATCCCGCCCTCGCCTATCGGCGTGGAGAGCGCCGCAATAGTATCGTCCGGAATATTTTTATTCATATGCCGCTTCCGTTAGTATTTCCCGCGCTTCGCCCACTACAAATAGCGAACCCGTTATCAGTATAAGGTCTTCGGTTCCGGCCTTTGACTTTGCCTGCTTCACGGCTTCTTCAACATTCGAGGTAACAACCGAATTTTTAGATGTTATTAATGCTTTCATTATTACAGGGTCGAGCGAGCGTTCGGCAATACGGGACTTTGTCAACACCACCGAATCCGCTATAGGTAAAAGTTCCTTTAACACCCCTTCTATGTCCTTGTCTTTTGAAACACCAAGCGTAAGTATCAGGTTTTTATACTTAAATATCGTCTTTACGGAATCGGCAAGCGCGCGGGCGCTGGCGGCGTTCTGGGCCCCATCCAGGACTATATAAGGCCTCTTCGACATGACCTCAAGCCTGCCGTCCCACCTGGCGGAAGCGAGCCCGCTTCTTATCGCTTCCGGAGATACCTCTATGCCATGATCGCCGAGAGATTCCACGATCCCGACGGCTGTCGCCGCGTTGATGACCTGATGGGCGCCTAAAAGCTTTGTCTCCAACGCAGGGTATTCGCCTTTCATCCCCGATATATTAAAGGCCTCCTTCTCTTCCGACCTGGCCAGCTCTTGAAATTTTATATTCCTGCCGAC
>JAQUSE010000126.1 GCA_028715235.1 Candidatus Omnitrophota bacterium
CGCCAAAGCCGGATATGAAAGCGAGCAGCATATCATCTCCCCATATGTTGCTCCTGAGACGGAGCGATAGGCTTATCGGCCTTATCAGTTCGCCTACTATATGGAGGAATAGCATCATAACAGGCGTGAATATCGTAAAGGCCACTATCCCGCGAGGCTTGCCTAAAAGGTGGTCTATATAGCCGAGGAAGCCGAGTTCTTTGATGCCGGCGTATTGGATATAGAAAAAGACGCAGATCGCGAGCGCCAGCGTTATGGACCAGCTAGTCGTAGATGATTTCATCAGCGGAATAAGGCCGGATAGATTCATGAAGAGGATATATATGAACAGGGTCCCGATAAAAGGAGTATACTTCCTGCCTTTGGGGCCTATTATGCCGCAGACGAAATCGTCCACCCCGCCGACGAACAGTTCGCAGGCAGCCTGAAGCCTCCCGGGGACCATGGCCTTTTTCCTCGACGCGAAAAAGGCTATTATCGTTATGACGCCGACGATAAAGACGGAGAATATGATATTTTCCCACGCCAGCAGGAACTCTTTAGCGGGAGTCCCTTCGAGCGAATCGGCAATGAGCGATACTAAATTCGGCGACTCAGTCATTTAACCCTTCTTCTCCGCCTGCAGAGCTGCCTTGACTATCTTGACCGTCTCCGCGACGCTTCCGATGAAACCCAGTGTTATGAAAATAAGCGACACGTAGGACGGCGATCCAAATCTCTTCTCCAGGTAATCCCCCAGGAAATATCCGCCCAGCGGGCCTGCGGCCATGACAAAAGGCAGAAAAGAGAGGAGCCCTCCTATCTTTATCCACCTGTATACGCCGCTCCTTCGCTTTCCGTCAATCGCCATAGGTTTATCCGGTCTTTAGTTCACGCGGACAGGCATTATGATGAACGGTATGCCTTTCTGGTGAAGCCTGCGCTGGACCGCGAAAGTAGTATGGTTATAGAACATCCTGGTGAATATCGTATCCTGGGCGAATACTATCTGGCCTCCGAAAAATACGGTCCGGGGATACTCTTCGAATATCTTAATGGCGATATCCGACAGTTCATCCGCCACATCCGTGCCGTAAGTGGAAAAACCTTTGGCGTAGTAACCCTGTTTCTTCATATATCCCACATAACGGTCTAAACCTTTTACGACATGGTGTTTGAGCTTCTCTATATCTTCCGCGCCTTTAAAGTTACCCGCGCCGACTACGCCCGCCTCGAGAAAGAAGAAGTTCTTGAAACTGCTGCCGAAAAGGTGCATCACATTGAAAAGGGTATGAAGCCCCATGCCGTTAAACCCCGTGACGAGGATGACCGCGGTCTTCGACTCCGGGTCATACTTGGGCGCTGCGCCGTTCTCCAACGCGAGCCCCTGTGAGCATTCAGGTTTCGGAAGATCGGTGACATTTATAAGAGTGTCGAGACGCTTCAGGAGGGTCAACGTCCCGTTGTAGTAGCGTTTTATCGTCATGGCCAGCGCTACGAGAGAGCCTGTGATAAAGATAGTGACCCAGCCTCCTTCATGAAATTTAATAATTATGATGGACATAAGGATAAAAGCGGTCATCGCCAACCCCAGGCCGTTTATACATATCTTCTTCAGCCAACGCTTGATCTTGTTCCTCTTCCTCCACCAATAACGCACCATGCCGAGCTGGGACAGGAAAAACGTGATGAAGACGTTTATACTGTAAAGAACGACGAGATATTTCACCGAACCGCGGCTTGCGATCATCAATACGATCGACGCGGTGCCCATCAGGAGTATGCCGTTCTGCGCGACGAATCGTTCGCTTAAAAGCGCGAACTGGAACGGGAACCACCGGTCCTGCGCCATATTGGATATGACCCGGGGGCCGTCCAGGAAACCCGTCTGGGCCGCGACAAAAAGAAGGACCGCTTCGGAAAAAAGCGTAACTAAAACGAAGATAGAGCCGATATCGCCCCAATTGGCGGTCATATTTTCAAAAAGGACGGCATTCAGGGTCTTGCCGGGCTGATGCTGCACTTTGTAAAAGAGATATCCAAGCATCAATCCTACGGCGAGAAACGCGAGGGAAACGGCCATGTACTTCATAGTCTTTTTCGCGGTCTCTACCTGGGGTTCCCGCAAAAACGGCACACCGTTGGATGTAGCCTCGATACCTGTAAATGTCCCGGCGCCCATGCTGTACGCGCGCATTATTAATATGAGCACACCGACTACACCTACCTCGGCTGTCGCGCTTCTGACATCGGCCACAGTAGCCCCGGCGACCGCTCCAAGATCCGAAGCATGGGTAATGAAACCATACACTACCGCGAAAACGTGCGTGATTATGAAAGCGAGGAAGATCGGGACAAGGGGCAGGATAGATTCTTTTACGCCCCTCATATTCAATAAGATCATCACAAACACGATCACTACGGCAAAAGCGAGCCTGTATGGGTACCATTCTCTGGGAAGAAAGCTGAAAAGCGCGTCGGCGCCGCTGGCTATCGATATCGTGATGGTAAGGACATAGTCTATGATGAGCGCGCAGCCGGAGACCATGCCTGTTGTGGGCGAAAGCAATTTGCTGGCGACGAGGTATCCGCCGCCGCCATGGGGAAAAAGTTCGATTATCTGCGAATAACTGTAGCTTATGACAAATATCGTTACCGCGGTGGCAAGAGCCACAAATATTCCCAAAAACATGTGGCTCTTCAAGGCGAGGAATGCTTCTTCGGGGCCGTAACAGCAGGAGCTTAAGCCGTCGGATCCGAGCCCCACCCATGCGAAGAAAGCGACGAGCGATATCTTATGGAAAAGGTTCGGCTCCTGGAGACTCCTCGCCTTTCCGATGAGCAGACCCTTTATCTTCTTAAATAGTGACGGTTCAGGCTGATCGTCCACGCATAACCTTCAGTCAAACACTTTAATTACACCTACGAGGTGTGATTACTTCGACCCGTCACACCTCGTAGGTCTTCACCTCGGAGATTGATTTTTTACGATTGCTGCGCTAATTCCGGAGCCGACTTTTTGCTGTGCAATATCGCCCATATGAGAGCCGCGCATAGTATCGCCACAGTGAGCCAGCCGCCGAACCCGAGCTTATTATACTGCACGACTATCGGCGCGATTATGACCGAGACGAGATTGACGACCTTTATCATGGGATTGAGCGCCGGGCCCGCGGTATCCTTCAGCGGATCGCCGACCGTGTCGCCGACTACGCCGGCTTTGTGCCGCTCCGAACCCTTGCCCGTATTATCGGTTACGCTGCTTATTTCGTCTTCTATCGTCTTCTTCGCGTTATCCCAGGCGCCTCCGGCGTTCGACATAAATACCGCCAAAAGCTGTCCGGAAAGTATTATACCTGCCAGGAAACCGCCGAGAGCCTCTACCTGCAGAACAAGCCCTACGAGGATAGGAGAAGCTATGCATATAATAGCCAGGCTCACGAGCTCTTTCTGCGCCGCGGACGTCGATATAGCCACCGCCTGCTTGTAATCGGGCTTCACCGTACCGTCCAGGACCCCGAGGCGGAATTGGCGCCTGACTTCTAAAACGATCAAAGAGGCCGCGCGGCTGACCGCCTGGATGGAGAACGAGGAGAAGAGCCACGGTATCGCGCCGCCTATCAGCATACCCACGAAGACCTGGGGAACGGAAACACGTATACCTATACTGTTAAGCTGGTCGGCCGCGGCCATGCCTAACGAAGCCTGGACCTTGCTGACGTCGACCATATATGAACCGAAGAGCGATACGGCCGCTATTACCGCCGATCCTATCGCCACGCCTTTAGTAATGGCTTTTGTGGTGTTACCCACCCCGTCGAGGTCCGCCATTATCTTACGGGCCGAGCGCGTATTTTCATCATTCTCCGCGTGCCATGCCATCTCGCCGATGCCGTTCGCGTTGTCCGCGATCGGTCCGAAGGAGTCCATGGCCACGTTGTTGCCTGTAAGCGTCAGCATACCTATGCCTGTCATGGCAACACCGTAGAGTATATAAGTGATGCGCTCGACGGCCGACACATCCGGCATCGAACCGAATATCAGTATCGAGGCGAATATCGTCGCGGCGATGACGAGTATAGACCATACGGAAGACTCGAAACCGACAGCTATGCCGGATAGTATCGTTGTGGCCGGGCCTGTGCGCGTCGATTTATTTATCTCCCGGACAGGCTTTGCTTCGGTGCCGGTAAAATATTCGGTAAGGCGGTCTATCGTTATAGCGAGCAGCACGCCGATGGCAGTAGCCAGGAACGGCCTCCACCATCCGCCCGGAAGTTTATTCATATAGAAATACGCGAGCGCGCCGAATAACGCTATTGATATGCACGCCGACGTAACGAATCCTTTGAATATCGCGTGCATAGCGTTGTCGCTCTTAGCCGACTGGCTTCCCTTAACGGCGTATGTGCCTATTATGGAGCACAGGACGCCTATGCCGCGGACGAGGAGCGGATAGATTATCCATTCCAGCCTGTGCGTCAGGTGGTAGAGAGCAAGCCCCAATATCAAACCGGATACTATAGTTACTTCGTATGATTCGAATATATCGGCTGCCATACCGGCGCAATCGCCTACATTATCGCCGACGAGGTCCGCGATGACCGCCGGGTTCCTCGGATCGTCTTCAGGTATACCCGCCTCGACTTTCCCTACGAGGTCGGCGCCGACGTCGGCAGCTTTCGTGTAGATGCCGCCGCCCACCCTCATGAAGAGCGCGAGGAGCGTGCCGCCGAAACCAAAACCGAGCAGCGCGTCAGGCGCGGCTATGCCGAACGTTATAAATATGATAGTGCCGCCGAAAAGCCCGAGGCCGTCGGTCAGCATACCGGTGATCGTCCCTGTACGATAAGCTATGCGAAGCGCGTCGCCGAAAGATCTCCTCGACGCCGCGGCCACGCGCACATTGCCCTGTACGGCCATGCGCATGCCGAGCTGCCCCACGATAAGCGAAAAGATCGCGCCCATAACGAACGCGAGAGCCCGTCCTATTCCTACGATCAGGCGGACAGCGTCCTCCGAACGGCCGGCAAACCTCTGCATCGCTTCCTGGGAAGGCGGAACTATATATACGGAAAAGAAGAGCGCGAATGTGAGAAGTACTATTAACGGTAGTATGGAAAATAACTGCTTGCGCAGGTAAGCGTCCGCGCCTTCGCGTATGGCGTTCCAGACCTCCTGCATCTTAGGCGTGCCTTTATCCTCGCGCAATATCTGGCTGCGGAGGAAGAGCGCGTAGAGAAGTCCCAGAAGAGATATCCCCATAACGCTCCATATCGCAACCAGCTCAAACGTCGTGATCCCTGCTATCATTTTTGTTACTCCTTTCTGCTTCGCCCATCATCTTATTATAAGTTTGGTATAAAAAAATGTCTTCCAGCTTACCATACCCAGAAGACATTATTATATAGTATTTTGACATGATTGTAACACCAAATCGGGCTAAGGTCAACCTCTTT
>JAQUSE010000127.1 GCA_028715235.1 Candidatus Omnitrophota bacterium
TTTCATAATAATTATACGCTATGGATAATAAATATTACACGATATCGAAGAGGAACTTTTTCGACCTGCTGGGCAGGCTGACTGCCAGCCACAGGATAATCGTTCCATACCGCAAGGGCGACAGGCTCTATTTTGACGATTTCGACCCGAAAAAAGAAGATATCATAGAGCTTGGAGGCATCAGGCAGAGCCAGCCTTTGAAGTCCTTCCTGAATCCGCCCAGGGAAAGCATGTCCGGCGCTAAAAAGAGCGATACCAGGCCGGTCATAATCGCGGGCGTAAAAGGCTGCGACCTCTCCAGCCTTATATTGCAGGATTACGTATTTCTCCAGGGCGATTACGTCGATCCATTCTATTCCGACTACAGGAACAGGACGATACTTATAGGCAATGACTGCACCTACGCGAAAGAGACCTGTTTCTGCCTTGCCATGGAAGGCGCTCCGTATCCGACAAAATATTTCGATATCTCCCTGTCAGTAATCGACGACCATTTTGTCGCCGAGGTGGCCAGCGGCAAAGGTGTCTCTCTGGTGAATGATTTTAAGATGTTCTTCAGGCCTGCCGGTGGGGATGCTGCCGGCTCGAGAGAAGCTGCCCGCAATAAAGTATCGAGTCAGGTCAGGGATTTTATCGATAAACGCGGGACGAAAAATACGTCGGAGATAAATGGCGCGGTGAAGAAGAATTACAACTTAACCGCGTTGTGGCAGGACTTCGCGTCGACCTGCGTGGAATGCGGCGCCTGCAACCTCGTCTGTCCCACATGCCACTGCTTCCTGCTATTTGATGAAGGATCCGAATCCTGCGGCGCCAAGAGAACCAGGATATGGGACGCGTGCCTTTACAAGACTTTCGCCAGGGTCGCCGGCAACGCTAATCCGAGAAAGCAGTTATATGAGAGGCTTCGGAACAGGTTCGAGAAGAAGTTCGATTTCTTCCCGCAGGTCCTGGACTATTTTGCGTGCACCGGATGCGGCCGATGCATCGAGGCGTGCCCGGGAGACATAGACCTCCGGGAGGTGTTGAAGGGGCTGGTGCTTGGACAGTGGAACAAACCGCCGAATGACTAAGTTAAATTGAGGGAGGTTACGTAAGGGTATGGAAGGTTAATTAAGGTTAGAGAAGGTTGCTTTTGTAACTTTACGTAACATTCTATAACCTTACGTAACATTACGTAACCTAGACGCATAATTTAACCACTATGAAAAATCCATACGAATATATAGAAGCTGAAATAACCGGCATAGCCGAAGAGACGCCCAACATAAAGACGTTCACTCTCATGCCGAGAGGGGATATAGCTTTCAGGGCAGGACAATTTATGGAGCTGACCGTTCCCGGCCTCGGAGAAGCGCCGTTTACGCCTTCTTCCAACCATAACGTGAAAGGGAAGCTCGATTTTACGATAATGAGCGCCGGCAGGGTCACCAAGATCCTACATGCGGCGAAGGCGGGCGATATCGTCGGTGTCAGGGGGCCTTACGGCCTGGGCTATCCGCTGCAGGATTTTAAATCGAAAGAGGTATTCATAGTCGGCGGCGGCGTCGGGCTCGCGCCGTTAAGGGCGCTCCTATACGCCCTGTTTAACGACGTCAATGACTACAAAAAGATAATGCTGAAGTACGGCGCAAGGACGTCCAGGGATATAGTTTATAAGAAAGAGATAGATTCCTGGAAGAATAAGGCGAAGCACGTGAATGTCGATATAAGCATCGACGTCGGCGACGATTCATGGAAGGGGAATGTAGGGCTTGTCACCACCATATTGAAGAGCGAAGGATTGGATCTTGAGAACGCCGTAGCGATCGTATGCGGCCCTCCAATAATGATGAAGTTCGTGACCTTCAAGCTTCTAGACCTCGGGTTTAAGGACAGCCGCATATATCTGTCTATGGAAAAGAATATGTCGTGCGGCATAGGCAAATGCGGCCATTGCAGGCTGGGCCCGTATTACGCGTGTAAAGACGGCCCGGTCTTCACTTACGATAAAATCAAGGATTTGGCGAATATATGGGATTGAGTGAGATTGACGTTAGTTGTAAGCTGTAAGTCGTAAGCTGTATTACGCGCTTATAACTTATAACTTATAACTTATAACTTATAACTTATAACTTATAACTATATTATGAAAAAGCTACTGATCGACTTAGACACATGCTCCGGATGCGGCGAGTGCGGGATGCTATGCAGCTATATTCAGCATCCGGCAAATAACGGCATCACGACTTTACGCGAATTCGCGCACTTCGCCGTGATATGCAGGAAGTGCGACGACGCCCCGTGCGTCGCTTCCTGTCCTTGGGAAGCGCTTGAAATGCAGGAGAACCGCATGCTGAAGAGGTATATGATGCGGTGCACGTCCTGTAAGTCCTGCTCGCGCGCGTGCCCGTTCGGCGTCATATATCCGGAGACGATACCTTTTGTGATCGCCAGGTGCGACTTTTGCCTCGGAAGATTGGAGGGCGATAAAGCGCCCATATGCCTTGAATCATGCAGCCACGGCGGGATAAGATACGGTGAGTTCGAGGAGAACAAAGAAGAGCATATATATAAGGTGTCGGACTATCTCGTCATAAAGACGAACAATAAGTGGGAGAGGATAGAGGATGCTCCGAAGAAGAGATAGGGCATAAATACGAAATCCTAATTTCGGAATTCGAATTTCGGATTTTGAGTTTCGACTTTAAACTACTATGAAAATATTTGAATATCTATTCATGTTCCTGGTCTTCCCGGGATTTCTCTTCTCGGCCGTGATGGGACTGTTGGTCGGCTGGGTCGACAGGAAGGTGACAGCGCGGCTCCAGTGGAGGGTCGGGCCGCCGTGGTACCAGAATTTCATAGATGTGGTTAAGCTTATATTATATAAGGAGACTCTGGTGCCGGAGGGCGTTTCGAAGGCGATGTTCCTGGGCATGCCGGTACTATGCGCGGCAAGCGCAACGTTGGTCTCTACCATAATTTGTGTGGTGAATTCGACCCCGGCAGTAGGTTTTATGGGCGATCTCATAGTCGTCGTGTATCTTTTGATAATACCGCCGCTTGCCCTGATGCTCGGCGGTTTCTCTTCGGAAAACCCGCTCGCGTCGCTGGGCGCCTCGAGGGAGATGAAGCTTGTGCTCTCATATGAGCTTCCTTTTATTATGGCTCTCATCGTTCCCGTGATAAAATCGGGATACGCGATAAAACTGGGCGACATCATACTGCGGCAGGCCGAGACCGGCTCTATAATAGCGAGCCCGTCCGGCGTAATATCGTTTATCGTAATGCTCTTGTGCTTCCAGGCTAAGCTGGGTTTTGTGCCGTTCGACATGGCGGAAGCCGAGACGGAGATAATGGCGGGGGCTTATATCGAATACTCCGGAAAGGCGCTCGGAATATTCAAACTGGCCAAGGCGATATTGACATTCGCGGCGCCGGTCATATTGATAACATTGTATTTCGGCGGGATCAAATTGAATTCGGAAGGATTCATGTCGAGCCTCCTGGAATATATTATGATATTGGTCCTGATGATAGTGATAAAGAATACGAATCCGAGGGTCAGGATAGACCAGGCGATGGGGTTCTTCTGGGGGCCTGTGAGCGGCCTGGCCGTGATAGCCGTCTTATTAGCGATATTAGGGAAATAATATGGGATTCAGGGAAAAGATACTTACGAAATCTATTTACGCGTTCCACGTCTCGAGCGGCAGCTGCAATAACTGCGACATCGAGATACTGGATTGCCTTACGCCCAGGTTTGACCTGGAGAGGTTCGGGATAATACTGGCCGGAAGCGTAAAGCATGCCGACGTCCTGTTTTGCACCGGTTCGGCCAACAGGCTCTGCGTGCCCAGGATAAAGAAATTATATGAGATGATGCCGAAACCCGGATTCGTGGTAGCGTGGGGCGCATGCGGATCTTCGAGGGGCCTGTTCAAGGATAGTTATAATACGACCGTGCCGCTTGATGAGGTTATACCGGTCGATCTTTATATACCGGGGTGCCCGCCTAAACCTGAGGCCGTGATAGGCGGCATGGTGAAGTTAATAGAGAAGATAAATCAAACGAGGAAGTGAGCACAGATGAAGATGGAAGAGGTCTTAAAAAAGATAAATGATAAGTTCGGATCGAGGGTTCTGAAGGTCTATAAGCATAACGAGAAGAGGGCCTACGTCGATATATATCCGAAGGATGTCGTGGATTTCACGAGATATATATTCAAGGACCTGGGGCTTCGTTTCAACATAGCCAGCGGCGTGGACGATTTTGACGGTATCGAGATAATCTACCATTTTTCCCACGACATCTCCGGCATAGTAATATCGGTCAGGGCGATATTACAGGATAGTGAAGCTCCGCGCATAGATACGATTACGACCGTGACGAGGTCGGCCTGGTGGATAGAGAGGGAGATACACGAGCTATTCGGAGTAGAGTTCGACGGCAATTCCGACTTGAGGCCGCTCTTATTGCCCGACGACTGGCCGAAAGGCGTGTATCCGATGAGAAAGAACTTTGTAGTGCCCAAGAGAGATTCGAGGAAAGCGTAGCTGAGTCAAGCAGAGTTTAGTTTATTGAGTTTATTGCGTTAGTTGCGTTCGGCGGAACCCAATAAACCCAAAAAAAACGCAATGAACGCAATAAACTAACGAAGAGTTTGAGAGGAGTAAAATTGAGCCATAAAGCGCACATACCCATAGGGCCATACCATCCCCTGCAGGAAGAGCCGGAATTTTACAAGCTCGTCGTGGAAGGCGAGAAGGTGGTGGATGTCGATGTGAGAATTGGTTGGAACCACAGGGGCATCGAAAAGATATCCGAATCTAAGAGCTTCGACCAGTCGATATTCATAGTTGAGCGGATATGCGGCATATGTTCATCGAGCCATCCCATAGCGTGCGTCCAGGCGATCGAGGACATATCCGGTACAGAGGTCCCTGAAAGGGCCCTGTATATAAGGACCATAAACCAGGAACTCGAAAGGCTGCATTCGCATATGTTGTGGCTGGGGCTCGCCGGCCACTTTATCGGTTACAATACAGTCTTCATGTGGGGCTGGAAATACAGGGAGCCGATCTGTGACATAATGGAAACCGTTACGGGCAACAGGCAGAATTACGCCATGCTGAAAGTCGGCGGGGTAAGGCGTGACATAGAAAAAGAGCATGTCTCCTATATATTGACAAGACTCGATGAGTTCGTGCGCCATCTGGATATGCTAAAAGGAGCTGTCCTGGACGATCCCGTGCTTCAGGCGAGGCTTAAGGGCATCGGGGTGCTGACGAAAGAGGACGCGATAGATTACGCCGCTCTTGGCCCGACGGCCCGCGCGTCCGGCGTGGATATCGATGTGCGGCGCGACCATCCTTACGCGGCGTACGGCAGGATAAAGTGGAACGTCATCCTGCGGGAAGAGGGGGACGTGTTCGCGAAGAC
>JAQUSE010000128.1 GCA_028715235.1 Candidatus Omnitrophota bacterium
TTAAGCGAGGCGATATTTTCTATGTAGATTTAAACCCTACAAAAGGATCGGAGCAGGCAGGCAGAAGGCCTGTTCTTGTTATTCAAAATAACATAGGCAATGAATACGCCCCCACGGTTATTATAGCGCCCCTTACCACCAGGAAATTATCCAAAGAATTTCCTACAAATGTGAATTTGAAAAAAGGCGCCGCAGGGTTAAAAGAAGACTCCGCGGTATTGTTGTCACAGATCAGGACAATCGATAAAACAAGGCTGGACAAAAAGGTCGGCAATCTTTCATCCGATTATATGCTAAAAGTCGATGAGGCGATAAAGATAAGTTTAGGATTGGTTTAAATACTGTTAATTATAAAACTAACCAGGTTAGAAATTGCGGGTTAGATGAGGGATGTAAGATTTCCGAAGGAGTAGAATGAAGATAGTGACCGATAAGATAGCGGTATCCGAACTTAAGACTATGGCCGCTAATTTATTCGGCGATATGGTCAAGGCGGTCGTAGACGTTGACAGGGAGATAGTTGCTGTTGACGCTGAATTACATTCCGACCTTGAGGCGCTGCTCCTGGATAACGGTTCGAAGCAGAAGAGTCTATGGGGCATTAATATCTATCCGGAAAATAGCGGCGATGATATGGTCGAATTCGATTCTGTGATCAATATAAGGCCGTCGCAGAATAATAAAAGCCGCGGCGTTAATGATGAGGCGATCCGTAAGAAGATAATTGCAATAGTGGCGAAAAAGGTCAATATATGACAGTTATGCATAAAGAGCTTGCGGCGGGACGGTGGGCTAAGATGCCGCTCTGCGAACAGATGGCCAATGTAGGGAGCGAGGTCGACCGCGCGTTAAACTGGCGCTCGAAAGGCAATGCTGACCACAGCCGCAACGCATTCGAGCGCGCTCTTGAGCTGATGGACCTGACGATCGAGAGCGCTTCTTCTTTCGCGCGACTGAAAGAGCTTACGCGTGTGCGCGAGGCGATGGTCGATTATTTTATGGGGCAAAACATCTTTGGTTCCACCGATGAGTTGTGGCGCAGTTACTTTATGTATTTCGCATACGTTGCCCGCAAGGGAAGATAATGTAAATAGGGACAGGTCTGATCGTAAATTTGTCCGCGTCCCTTAAACTTAAAGTACAGTTTCGTGAGAAAAAGTAAGACAGTTTCCATAGAGAATCGGAAAGCGTCTCTATAGGTCGGTGCGACGGAGATAATATGAACTTTGCGTTGATTTTTAAATTTCTGGTAGAGAACCTAGCGCGCGAGAAGATCGATTTTGCGCTTATGGGAGGATTTGCATTGGCTACTGCCGGTGTCACAAGGACGACGAGGGACATTGATCTGCTTATCCTGAGCGTCGACTCTCCTAAGATAAAAGATATAATGGCCGCGCATAAGTATAAGTTGATACATGAAAGCGAAGACGTATTGAATTTCACGAGTGAAAATTTCGAGCTCGGCAGAGTCGACTTTCTTTTAGCTCATCGGCAATATACTCTTGCCATGCTTAAAGGCGCCCGTGAAAAATCTGTCCTTGATGGAAAATTTAAAGTCAAGGTATTGAGGGCAGAAGACCAGATAGGGCTTAAGGTCCAGGCAAGTTCGAATGACCCAAAACGCGTTGCCCAAGACATGGCCGATGTCAGAGCGCTTATAGAGGCTAACCGTACGAACCTCAATATGGAGATTGTGAGAGAGTATTTTTCATTGTTCAAGAGAGAAAAAGAGCTAGAGGGTATCTTGAAGGAGATAAGGGATGCTAAGTAGCGAAGAGAAGCGGGAGATGCTGGAAGACGCCAAAAGTCTCCGCCGCAAGAAAGATTTCAGGCAAGGCAAGGCCGGCGATGGAAAGATAATATCTTTCGACGATTATATATCTTTCCTGGACGGCGTGCAGACGGTGTTTTCTCCTTTCAAAATTTCTTCGCACCGCACCATAAC
The DNA here is from genome assembly GCA_028715235.1 of Candidatus Omnitrophota bacterium. Lineage (GTDB taxonomy): Bacteria > Omnitrophota > Gorgyraeia > 2-01-FULL-45-10 > 2-01-FULL-45-10 > JAQUSE01. Next base: position 1,946 of record JAQUSE010000128.1, read on the forward strand.
GAGATTAAATAAACTTTAGCAGGACAAGAGAAGTGTGCACCTACGAGGTGTGGCGGTGCTTTTTGAAACAGGGGACAGGTCTAATCGTAAATTTGTAAGCGTTCCTTAAGATTCGGCGTAGGCTGTACCAAAATAGGACGTCTGTTTAAGCTGCTCTGATGGGGATTGTCATCCCGAAGAAAGGGATCTAAAATTTTTCGCATCTCAGTCCGGCGACGAACTTGCGGGCAGTTGCCTCAGCTTCGTCGCAAATCGGCATTAGGCATGCCGATTTGCTGTGGTAAAATTTCGATGGCCTCGTAACCCGGACTGAAGGCATGCTGTTGACAGGTTTACTCGGCCTTGTTTCCCGCCTTCGGCGGGAAGATCGCCATAAGGAATCGAAATTTTACGACATTCGCTTCGGCAACCGCCCGTAAGTTCCGCCATCTGAGGAGCGAAAAATTTTCAGGTGGAAACTGGTAAATTAGGGACAGGTCTGATCGTAAATTTGTCCGCGTCCCCTAAAATACAGTTTCGTGAGAAAAAGCACGACAGTTTCCATAGAGAATCGGAAAGCGTCTCTATAGGTATGTTACGGGGAGACCTAGTTACTTCTTAAGCGACCCGTGTACACATAGGTTAGGAGGGTTTAATGGCTATAGCATATATAGAAGAATCAAAAGAATTAAAAAGAAAATTGAAAGAAGAACTTAAAATAATAATTAATATATCTCCCGATTCATTATCTCGCGTCGATGAGTTAGGCATAAATCTTAGTTTTTCTGAATGTAAGCCTATTTTTGAAATGGTGTTAAAACTATTCGGGAATTTAAATGCTTGTGACTTAAATCAAATCCCTCGAGATAAGTTAAAAAAATTAATACCTATTACCAATAGTGCAATTCAACTATTTATGCAGATAAAAAATTTTGACCCTCGAATTACTAATCCATTTCAATCGCGAGATGATCTAATAAATCAACTTTGTTCGCAATATAACTCATCTTACTTTCCAGAAATAGTACCAGTAGTTACATACGCTTCTATGGAAAGTAATAATATTTCTAAATTACACGCAGCTGCCAAAGCTGTGATTGATAAGTTACAAGATGATGCCGTAGGATTCAAAAAAATTGCCGATAAAGAAGTTAAAGAAATTAAAGACACAGTAGATAAGGTGCGTAATGCTGCAGCAGAAACTGGTGTGACTGTACATTCAAGCCATTTTGAAAAGGAAGCAAATGAACAAAAGAAAGCTAGCTCTATATGGCTATGGGCAGTTATTGCGCTTGTCGTAATTACAGCAGGTTTTGGTAGATGGTGTCTAGTGTATTATCTGAATAACATGGAAAAAATGTCAATCCCTCAGGCTTTACAATTAGCAGCAGCCAAATTAATCATATTTTCTTTGTTGTTAACAAGTCTTGTATGGGTAGGTCGAATTTATAAAGCTCATCGACATAATTATGTAATTAATAGACATCGTCAAAATGCATTAAAGACATTTGAGGCATTTGTAAAAGCTGCTAACGATGATCAAACAAAAAGTGCGGTATTATTGCAAGCAACTCAATGCATTTTTTCGCCTCAACCTACTGGCTACATAACTCATGAATCCGAGCCAAGTGGGTCGCCTCAGATACTTGAGATTATTCGGAACATGGCGAATCCCAACAGTAAATAATGGCAGGTATGTAAGAAGCAGCTAAAAACCTAAGCCGACGTTATGATGAGCACATTGAAAATATTAGGTCTTTGTGATGGAGAAAAACGGTTATATATACGCATTTTTGCATATTAAAAGAGCCAAGGCTGTTCGAGGCCGGATCATCGTCCCGCCAAAGGCGGGCCTGCCCGCCTGACACAGCCGAAGCCGGGCAGGCGGGACGCCGGCCGAGTTGCCGCAGGCTCCCGTTTTTCGACTGAACAAAGACCGACCCCACAGCTATACTGCAGGGGGAATATTTTCAGTGCTCACATAACGAGGCTTAGGTTTAGAACTGAACCCGTATTATACCTACGAGGAGTGATTACTCAAACCCGTCACACCTCGTAGGTCATGCACTCGTAGTATTACTCAAACCCGTCACACCTCGTAGGTGTTAGAAAAGATAAGGAAATATGACGAAGCGTGATTATTATGAAGTTCTGGGAATATCGAAGGGCGCAAGCGCTGACGAGATAAAGCGAGCCTACAGGAACCTCGCGCTGAAATACCACCCGGACAGAGTTACTGCCGACAAGAAGAAAGAGGCTGAGGAGAAGTTCAAGGAGATATCCGAGGCCTATGAGGTATTGACGGACGAGCAGAAGAAGGCGACTTATGACCAGTACGGCCACGCCGGCGTTGACAATTCTTTCAAGCAGGGCGGATTCACCTGGCAGGACTTCCACCATTTCGACGACCTGAAGGACATATTCGGCGAGTTCGACCTGGGCGACCTATTCAGCAGTTTCGGGATGGGCGGAGGCTCATTCGGCGGACAAGGGCGCGGCCGCGGAGGCGCGCAAAGAGGCTCGGACCTCGAGTTCCAGCTTGAGATAAGCTTTGAGGATGCGGTCTTCGGTGCGGAGAAGACTATAGCGATACCGCGCCAGGAGACCTGCGATGTATGTGGAGGTACCGGAGCTAAGCCCGGATCGAAGACCGAACGGTGCCCGGATTGCGGCGGCAGGGGCAAGGTCACTACCTCGAACGGATTTTTCAATATGATAACCGGATGCCCCAGATGCGGCGGAGAAGGAGTCATAATAAAGAGCCCGTGCCTGAATTGCGGCGGGAGCGGCAGGATAAGGGCGAAGCGTAATATCAAGGTAAAGATACCCGCCGGCGTAGATTCGGGCTCGACGCTAAGGATGCACGGCGAGGGCGAGGCGGGAGAGAGAGGCGCGCGGCGCGGAGACCTCTACCTCCATATCCATGTGAAGCCGCACGAGATATTCGAGAGGCACGAATCCGACATATACTGCGAGGTCCCCGTCAGCTTCGCGACGGCTGTATTGGGCGGCGAGATAGAGGTGCCGACGATAGACGGAAAGATAATGATGAAGGTACCGCCCGGGACGCAGGGCGGCAGGACGTTCAGGCTGAGAGGCAAAGGCGTCGCGCATCTCCACGATCACGGCAGAGGCGACCAGCTTGTCAAGGTGCAGATAGACGTTCCCATTGACCTGACGCAGGAAGAGAAGAAGGCCTTGAAAGAGTTCGCCAGGGTGTCCGGGGAAGATACCGGGCCTTTGTCGAGGTCGTTCCTGGATAAGATGAAGAGGGTGTTTAGGTAGCAGTTAAATAACAGTTAGTGATTAAGTAATTAAGCGAATCTGTTTGCTAAGCAAGCTTTGCGATTAAGTTAGTAAAACAACACTTAATTACTTAATAACTTAATTGCTTAATCGCTAAGTAGTTCATAGAGAGGAAACAAATGCCGACTTACGAGTACGAATGCGAGAAATGCGGACATAAGTTCGAGAAGTTCCAGTCGATGAC
>JAQUSE010000129.1 GCA_028715235.1 Candidatus Omnitrophota bacterium
AACCTTGAGCATCGCCATCACCGCTTAAGAGAGTTATTGGAGGACGCGTCTGTTTGTCTGATTTCAGGACTAATAATGGCGGTGGGAGTTATATATGTATCATTTAAGATCGTCCGGTTCATAGGTGAATCTATAATCAGTAAAATCACGGATCCTTTTTTTTACGGGACGGTCCAGCCCTGGCTGGAAGGACTGGCGCTCCGCTGGCAGGAAAAGAGTTTTTTATTCCATTTACTGATCGGAGACTTGATCGGCGGGAAGATCGATTTTAAGCAGTCACTCGGGATCCTGACTACAGCGCCCTACATCGAATTTGGAATGGTGTTACCGTATGTTATATCGTTCTATCTTGTCTTGAGCCTGCTGGAAGATATAGGCTATCTGCCGCGCCTGGCAATATTATTGGACAATCTCTTGCACCATCTGGGCCTGCATGGCTATGCTATAATACCTGTGCTTTTAGGTTTTGGTTGCAACGTTCCAGGTATATTGTCTACGCGTGTATTAGAGTCAAAACGCGAAAGGTTTATCGCCTCTACTATTATCTCCATCGGCGTGCCATGCGTTCCGCTGCAAGCTATGATCGTCGGGTTACTGGGCGCGTTCGGCGGCTTTTATGCCGGCGGCGTATATCTTGTGTTATTTTGCGTAATATTGATATTGGGGGTAATTTTAAACCGGGCCCTGCCCGGATACAGCCCCGAATTTCTGATAGAAATTCCTCCTTATAGATTTCCTCCGCTTACGATGCTGGCAAGAAAATTATATTTTCGCGTTAAGGGTTTTTTGTTTGAGGCAGTGCCGATAGTATTGATAGGCGTCCTGGTCGTAAATATACTTTTGTATTTTAAGTTGTTTGACGTCGTGACAGGCCTCTTTGCCCCGGTTATCCACGGATTATTCGGCCTGCCAAAAGAAGCGATAGTCGCCCTTATCGTGGGTTTTTTAAGGAAAGATGTCGCGGTGGGCATGCTCGCGCCGCTGGGACTTTCAGCCAAACAACTTTTTATAGCGGCGACATTATTGGCTATATCGTTCCCATGTATCGCGACTTTTATAGTTTTATGGAAAGAACTTGGCGTTAAAGACCTGATAAAATCGACGCTTATAATGATAACAGTCAGTATCATCGTAGGCGCTATGCTTAATTTTGTGATTCTGCGTTAAGTTTTAATAGGAGGCGCATATATGGATCGAGCACTGATATTAAAAATTCAAAAAAGCGAATTGACGGATAATATCGTTTACAAGCAGCTTGCCGGGCTCGTGAAAAAAGACGAACATCGCCGCCTCCTGGAAAAGATCTCCGGGGAAGAGCTTAAACACTATCAGATTTTTAAGGGTTTGACAGGCGAGGAGGTCCTGCCTGACAGGCTCAAGGTATTTCTATTTGTGGCCATTTCCCGTTTTCTCGGATTAAATTTTGGCCTTAAGCTTATGGAGACTGCCGAAGAGATAGCCCAGGATACATACGAAGGCTTAAAAGGCATATCGCCGGAAATAGAATCCGTGATACGCGATGAAGAGGAGCACGAAAAAGAGATAATAGGGTTAATCAACGAGGAAAGTCTAAAGTATGTAAGCTCGGTAGTTCTCGGCTTAAATGACGCCCTTGTTGAATTGACAGCGGCCCTTACAGGATTTACTCTTGCCTTGCAGAATAGCCGCCTCATAGGGATCGTGGGATTAATCACAGGGATAGCGGGCTCCATGTCCATGGCGGCCTCGGAGTATCTCTCGACCAAGCAGGAAGAGACGGACAAGGACCCTATCAAGGCGAGCGTTTATACGGGCATCGCCTATGTATGCACAGTGATCCTGCTGGTGATGCCTTATTTTCTGTTCAAAAACATATTTTTAAGTCTAAGCCTGGTCATCGCGACCGCGCTTTTGATCATACTTACCTTTACTTTCTATATCTCTGTCGCCAAGAGTCTTGATTTCAAGAAAAGATTTTTTGAGATGGCCGGTTTAAGTTTAAGCATAGCGGTTGCGACATTCTTTATAGGCCTTGCGATGAGAAAAATATTCGGAGTGGAGATTTAGATTTATTGATATTGGACAAGGTATGTTTGTGGTATAATTTACCGAGATGGGCACAAGAAATACATATATTAAAGTCTTATTAATATTTGCCGCAGGCATGCTTTGTTTTCTTGCTATAGGCGGAGTATTTTTTCACAATCACGAAGATGCCTGCAATCACGACGATTGCCAAATATGCCAATGGGCAATCAGTTGCGCGTTTACTTTCTTAATAGTAACTCTACTATTCTTTTGCCTTTTGTTCTGCCGTAAAACCGCATTTTTTGTTTCCGTATTCATATCGATTTTCTGCAAGATAAGCCTTCATCTAAGGTCTCCACCTGCCGTTCTCCCCATAGTTTAGTTCAACCATAAAAAATCACAAATTCTCTTAGGGGAGATATCGATGACCCATTCGACTTCGCTCAGGGTCATCCTGAGCGACTAAAAGGAGCCGAAGGATGAAAAAAGCAATCATACTTTTCATTATTATTTTATTTATCCCCTTGTTTGCAGCAGACGCAAGGGGCAGCGAAGTTGCGCAGTTGCAGCAAGAAATGGCGGCATTAAGGTCTCAATTCAGTGAAATGAAAATGAGCTATGAGACGAGGATAAACCAGCTTGAAACAAAGATAGAAGATATACAAAAAACCTATTCGATACGCGCGCAAACACCTCAAATCACGTCTCCAGTCCAGCCTCAATCTACATCGCTTGGGCGATATTTCCAGAGCTTTAACCCGGATGTCAGCGTAATAGGCGATTTTACCTACCATGCGACGGATAGGAAGAACGAAGAATTCCGCAACCAGTTCCAGATGCGCCAGACAGAGCTTGCTTTTTCGGCATCCGTCGATCCTTATGCGCGAGGAGATTTCTTCTTCCATGTTGAGCAGGAGGATGGATCTTGGCATATCGGTCTATGTGAAGGGTATTTGACGCTTCTTACTCTGCCGATAGAAGGATTACAGGCCAAGGCAGGGAAATTCAAAGTCGAATTCGGCAAGGCTAATAAATATCACCTGCACAACCTCCCATGGGTCGATTATCCTAATATGATTACCAATTACTTCGGCGAGGAAGGGATGAGCGAGCCGGGAGTTTCCGCAAGCTATCTCATACCGAACCCGTGGAATAAGTACATAGAATTGACGGGGCAGGTTGTAAATAATAGTAACGGCGTAAGCTTTGCCGGTACCGACAGTAAAGACCTTGTCTATCTCGGGCACCTTAAGGCATTCTTCGACATAAACGAAGAATCGACAGTTGAGGCTGGATCAAGCCTTGCGGTAGGTTCGAATACCGGATCGCACGGCAAATTCGGCAAGGATATGACAGCGCTGGAAGGCCTAGACCTTACGTATAAATGGCGTCCGCTCCAGAAAGGACTCTATAAATCTCTTACATTCCAGAATGAGCTTCTATTCAGCCAGAAGGATAGGCCCTATTTTGATGACGGTACCGACATAATAGACGGCAAGACCCTGAATTCATGGGGGGCTTATTCATCGTTAGAGTATCAATTCGCCAAGCGGTGGACGGCTTTCGGAAGGTATGATTTCTCGGAATTCCCGGACTATACGAAGAACCGGGAGAATGCCTATTCGTTGGGGCTTACGTTTGCGCAGAGCGAATACTGCTTGTGGAGGGTGCAATTCAAGCGCACAAACAGGAACTATGACAAAGATGAGAATGCCGTATGGCTGCAATGCGACTTCGGACTTGGTCCTCACAGGAAACACGAATATTAATAGTTCGACAGGCTCACTATTATCCTGAGCCTGCCGAAGGATAAAATATACTAAAGGAGTGCGATATGAGAAAAATATGCGTTTTTTTGATAATGTTACTGGCAATGGGCAGCTTCGCTTATGGCAAAGATGCAATTAATGTCCTTACTACGACAGAAGATCTTAAGTCGGTTACCGAAGCTATCGGGGGAGATAAGGTCAAGGTAGATTCTCTCGCCAAAGGCCTTCAGGATCCGCATTTTGTGGACGCGAAGCCGTCTTTTATGATGAAGGCAAAGAATGCCGATCTCTTTATACGGATCGGTCTAGAGCTTGAAATCGGTTATGAGGAGCTAATAATAGACGGCTCCAGAAATCAGAAGATACGAATCGGGAACCCGGGCCATCTCGACGCCTCCGAAAGCGTGTATCTTTTAGAGGTCCCTACTACTACGAAAATCGACCGATCGATGGGAGACGTCCATCCCATGGGCAACCCTCATTACTGGCTCGATCCCGAGAATGTTAAGATCGTGGCACGAAACATTGCCAATCGGTTATCGGAGCTTTCACCGGAGAATGCCGGGTATTTTCAAGGTAACCTCAAGGCATTTGATAAGAAGATGGATGAGAAAAGGATCGAATGGAATAAGAAGATGGCGCCTTTCAAAGGAAGGAAGATAGCTATCTATCATCGTAGTTGGCCGTATTTTGTGGATAGGTTTGGGTTAGTAATAGCGTGTGAATTGGAGCCTAAACCGGGTATTCCGCCGTCACCCGGCCATTTGAAGGAAGTAATAGATGTAATGAAACGTGACAATGTAAAAATAATACTTATGGAAGTATTCTATGATGAAAAACCGGCTCAGTTCGTTGCCGCCCAAACCGGCGCCAGGGTAGTCGTGGTGCCGAATTCAGTCGGCGGGACTAAGGAAGCGAAAGATTATTTTAGCCTTATAGATACGATTGTGAACAAGATTACAGAAGCATTTTAGGAAGGAGCGCTATATGGAAATGTGGACTTTAATGGTGGCCCCATTTGCCGCCTGTCTTGTGCTTACAGGCATACACTGTTATCTCGGCCTTCATGTCGTAATGAGAGGCGTTATATTTGTCGATTTGGCATTGGCTCAGATAGCCGCTTTTGGCGCTGTCCTGATGCTTTTATTTGGATACGAACTGTCGAGCTCGCAGTCCTATACGGCCTCGCTCCTTTTTACTTTTATCGGAGCGGGAATTTTTGCTTTAAGCAGATTAAGAGAAAAAGTGATACCTCAAGAAGCTATTATCGGAATAGTTTATGCGGTCTTTTCCGCGGCGGCAATACTTGTTCTGGATAGGGCTCCACACGGGCATGAGGCGCTGCAGAATATGCTCGTGGGTAGTATCCTCTACGTCAATTGGCCTTCTGTTTTAAAGATGTTTCTGATTTACTTGGCCGCAGGAGTATTTCACTTTGTTTTTCGAAAAAAGTTTTTTCTTATCTCGCGGGATGTCAACGAAGCGAGAAGAAAAGGCCTTCCTGTTATGTTTTGGGATTTCCTTTTTTACATTACCTTTGGATTTGTAGTTACCAGCTCGGTTAAGATAGCAGGCGTGCTTCTGGTATTCAGCTACCTTATTGTTCCTGCGGTATGCGCCATGCTTCTGGCAAAA
>JAQUSE010000130.1 GCA_028715235.1 Candidatus Omnitrophota bacterium
ACTCAGGAACATCATAGGGACATTGACGTTGAAGTCCGCGAATAGCGAACGGGGAAAGATCAACGCCGAGCTCCACAAGACGCTCTGCGAAGAGACGGCGAGCTGGGGCATCGACATCGTCAGGACTGAGCTTAAAGAGATAGATCCGCCAAAGGACGTCCAGGAGACGATGAATAAAGTCGTCAAGGCTGAGAACGAGAAGATCGCCGCCGTCGATTTCGCCACGGCTACGGAGACGGTGGCCGACGGAGCCAGGCGCGCCGAGATCAAGAAGGCCGAAGGTATAAAGCAGGCGAAGATTCTCACGGCCCAGGGCGAGGCCGAGGCGATCGCGCTCGTCAATGAAGCGGCGGATAAATATTTCATCGGGAACGCGCAGCTCCTGCGGAAGTTAGAGGCCGTAGAGGCGGCGTTGAAGGACAACGCCAAGATCGTCGTCCCGTCTAACAGCGAGCTCGTCAATGTGATCGGCGAGTTGGCCGGCGCGATGCCTCTCAAAGTCAAAGGGAAAGATTAACCGCCATGTATGAAAATCATTATTACCATCCCGAGCATGGATTTAAGACAGGCATTACGCCGGAAGAGATGGTGAGCGCCACAAAAGACGAGAGAGCCGTATTGTGGCTCGACGTCTGCGATATAGACGATAACGATATAGACGTGCTTACCAATGTGTTTAACCTCCACCCGCTCACCGTTGAAGATTTTATTATGCCCAACACGCGGCCCAAAATAGAAGAGTTCCCCGACTACCTGTTTATGGTGATCATCTCCATACAGGGAGGCAATAACAGCCAGAAAGGCAAGATCGCCATGGCGGAGGTCGACTGCTGCCTGGGCAGGAACTTCCTCATCACATTCCACGGCGAACAATCCAGCTCTATCGCGACCTGCAAGGACAGGGTCAGGAAGCAGTCTCCCATGATAATGCACGGGGCCGACATGCTTCTCTATTCCATCCTAGAATCGTGCATCGATAATTATTTCCCCATCATCAACGAATTCGACGATATGGTGGACGTCATGAGCGACGAACTTTTCAAATCACCGGACCAGGGGACGCTCCAGAAGATATACAATCTCAAGAACGACGTTATGAACTTGCGGCGCACCATAGGGCCGCAGGCGGATGTCATAGGAATGCTGTCGAGGGGGACTTATAAGTATATAACGCCGTCGAATATCATGTACTTCAGGAACCTTTACGACAACATGGTGCGTTTCAACGATATAGTGGGGACGTCTCGCGACGTCATATCGGGCGCTATGGAGGCCTATGTCTCGATCGTATCGAACCGGCTGAATGAGATAATGAAGACCCTAACCATTATAGCCACCATAATGATGCCCCTTACGCTTATAGCGAGCATCTACGGTATGAACTTCAAACACATGCCTGAGCTGGAGCACGACTTCGGCTATCCGGGCGTCATATTAACCATGGGCGTCATAACTATTTTTATGCTTATGTTCTTCAAGCGCAAAAAATGGTTATAAAATATAATAATACGTAATGAAATGCCGTTTTAACAGCAGTATAAACCGGGAGGATAGTGATGGGGCTTTATAGCGAGAAGTGCGGATTCGGCAAGAGAAAAAAGAGCGTAACGGAGCAGAAGAAGATCAAGCGGTTGATGGTTCGCGCGACGGTCAAAAAACTGAAGGCCGCCGGGAAGCCGGTAGATCTGCAGGCTATAAATAAAGAGGTATTCGATAAGGTCCGCAGGAAGAGATAGTAATGAAGATCGTCATATCGATACTTATATGGATCGCGGGCGTTGTCATCACCGCGGCCGCTTTTCTTTCCAGCCTCATCATAAAGAAGATGCCTTTTCAGGTCGCCAACAGGGAAAGGCTTGTGCATGCCCAGTGTTTCTGGTGGGCGGACGCGCTCGTAGCCATGAACCCCTTTTGGAAGATCAAGGTGGAGGGGCTGGAAAATATCGACCACAATAAGACGTATGTGGTCGTCGCCAACCATCAAAGTTTTGCCGATATAATAATCATATATAAGACGCACATGTACTTTAAATGGGTAGCCAAGAAGAGCCTTCTTAAATTGCCTTTCATCGGCGGGCTGCTCTGGGTCAATGACCACATCATGCTTTCCAGGGGAGAATTCGGCAGTATAAAAAAGGTCTACAGGCAGGCGGCCGAGCGGCTCAGGAGCGGCGTATCCATGCTCTTCTTCCCGGAAGGCACGCGCAGCGGCACGGACGACATGAATGAATTCCAGAACGGCGCTTTTAAGCTGGCCATACGGGAAAAGAAACCTCTGTTGCCCGTATTTATCGGCGGCACAAGAGAGGCCATCCCCAAGGGCGGCTGGATCTTCAAGACGAAAGTGTCGGGGAGGCTGGTGATATTCCCGCCGATCGATACGTCGTCTTACCGGATCGCCGATTTTGCGGCTTTGAGAGACCTCGTGCGCGGTAAACTGCAGGATACCGCCGGAGAGGATGAAAAGATATGAGCAAGAAAGGTAGATAATTATATCCGTAACAGGCAATGCTAACCGCCGCTTTTCGAAGAAGCGGCATATAGAGAAAAAGGAGTAAGATGAAAAAGCAATCGAAACACAAAAGCTATTCTCCGCCGCAGGACAAGCCGGATATAACAGAGATGCTGGCCAAGATACAGCAGCAACTGGTTTTTCTGGAGAAGAAGATAGACTCGTTGATCAACAAGCCCGCGGCGAAGCCCTTCAACGCGGAACACGCTCCAAGGCCGTTCCAGCATTTCGGCAATTCACAGCGGCCCTCCGACGCGAATCGCGATACGAATTTCAGGGAGAGGACCCTTCATAAAGCGGTCTGCGCCGATTGCGGCAAAGGATGCGAGGTGCCTTTCAAGCCAAGCGGAGACCGTCCGGTCTATTGCAAAGAATGTTTTTCGAAGCGCAAGACAGGCGGCCCGTTCAAAAGTCACCGCGATGAAATGCCCAGGCATCAGGATAATCTTCGTGTAAGCGATTTTGGTAAGAGCCGGCATGAAGAGTCCCGGCATACCGGCGCGAAGAAGAAGGCGGGTTCAAAAAAGCGAAAAAAATGAAGCGGATCCTATCGATAACACTGGCGGCGTTCTTCATAATATCCGACGCATACGCCGGCGATACGATACGGGAACACGTGAAGTTCCTCTCGGCGGATATAGGCAAGAGGAACACGTCCAATTACGATAGCCTGCAGCGCGCCGCGGACTACATAAAAGAGGAGTTCATTAAATACGGTTATGACCCCGAAGAACAGTCTTACCATATGCAGAAGAAGGGGTTCCGGGATAAGCCTTACCGCAATATTATCGCCGTCAAAGAAGGTTCAGGCAGAAAAGATAAGATAATAATAATCTGCGCCCACTACGACACTTACTGCGAGGCCCCGGGCGCGGACGATAATGCCTCGGGCGTCGCCGCCGTCCTGGAACTGGCCAGGCGGGCGCGTGATGTAGACCTGGACAAGACGGTTAAATTCATCGCTTTTACGAATGAAGAGGTGGATATCCTGTTTGATGACCCCGATACGGGCAGCTACAGGTACGCCAAAGAGGCGAAAGCGACGCATGAGGATATAGAGGCTGTTTTATGCATCGACATGATCGGCTATTATTCCGATGAACCCGGTTCCCAAAAATATCCGCTCATCTTCAAATTCTTCTACCCGGATAAAGGTAATTTTATAGGCATATGCGCAGAGACGGGGTCGTCTAACCTGCTTCGCAAGGTCGTAGACGAATTTAAGAAGGCCTCCGACATGCCTGTCGAATACATGGCCGCGCCCGCGCCGCTTGTTCCTGAGTTGGTTACGTCCGATAACCGGGCCTTCTGGACGTTCGGCTATGAAGCGGTATGGTTTTCCGATACATGCATATACCGCAATCCATATATGCACACCAAAGGTGATACTTATGGAACGCTGGATTATCAGAGGATGTCCAGGGTCGTGGATGGGTTATACAAAGTAGTATTGAAACTGGCTGGAAAGGGGGCATTATATGGAGAATAAAAGTTTAGGTAAGTCGTCTACCGGCATAGAGCCGAATATGGCGGCGCTCCTGAGTTATCTGCTGGGTTTTATTACGGGAGTGATCTTTTATCTTGTTGAAAAAGAGAATAAGTTCGTCCGGTTCCACGCGATGCAGTCAATTATCGTATTCGGAACTCTGTTCCTGGCCGGCGTCATCATCGGGTTCATCCCCGTATTAAGCGTGATATTCTGGACGGCGGAGCTCGTTCTCTGGATAGTCCTTATGATAAAGGCATATCAGGGCGAGAAGTTCAAGATCCCGATAGCCGGAGATATGGCGGAAAAAAACGCGTGATCAGATGCAGAGAAGACGCCGGAAAAAAATAATATTCATCTTTCTCGCAGCGTTAATACTGATCGTATCGGCCGCGTCGGCGTATATGAATGCCCTGGCCCTGGCTTCGAACATGAAGCTGGCGCTCATGAATGAGATAGAAGGAGCTACCCGCAAGAAACTATTCTTTCAGTCGATCCGTGTCAATCCGGCCACAGGCCTCGTCATAGACGGTCCCGTCCTGTATGACGGCTCCTCCGTCGTCTTTAGAGCTAAAAAGGCAAGCTGTCTTCTTTTAGCGATGCCGGTCCTTAAGAAGATGATCATCATACCGGAGTTGAAGATAGAATCCCCGACGCTCCTGGTAGAACGCATGCCCGATAATTCGTTTCCGATACTGGAACTTATCCCGAAAGAGTATATCTCGCCGGGCGGCCTGAATGTAGCCATACGCAGGCTGAAATTAAAGAACGGCAGTATCGAGTTTGTCGACCATACGCTTGAACCTCCTTTTAAGAAGCGCCTGACAAAGGCCGATCTGGATATCCGCTTCTCTATCAGGAACAAGGTCGTCTTCACTTTTTCCGGAGCGCTCGAGACCGATCCTCCCGCCGGGATAAAGGCGTCGGGCGAATATTCGGTCCCGAAAGACGAATTACGCGCCGAGTGCGTGATCGACGACATACAGCTTATGGACTTTACGGAATATTACGGCGCCTCGGGTTTCTATTTTCCCGAAGGGACGGTCGGCGCGAAGATCTCGATCGACAGCGCAGGCGGCATAATAGATGCCGGGATAAAAGCCGAGACGAAGAGGCTTAATGTCCTGAAAGATAATATAAGCGCCCGCGTAGATTCGTTCATTAAGGCATATGTCCGGTACGATACAAGGTCCGGGCAGACAGAGTATGCCGGGACAGCCGATATCCGCTCTATGGACATCTCCGGCATAGAGGCGATCGGAGAGCTCAGTGGGATCAAAGCGAAAGTGGAGTTCGATGACTCCAGGCTGTCGTCCGATAATGTCCTTGTGGAGGCGCTCGGGATACAGTGGAAGGTGAAGATAAACCTGGTAAATTATAATGACCCGATACTCGATATATACG
>JAQUSE010000131.1 GCA_028715235.1 Candidatus Omnitrophota bacterium
TGGAGCTCATCTATCGCGCTATTCTTAAGGCGTCCTTGATTTTTGACGGCAGCGAGGTTACGTTTATTGTCAGGTCGCATCCCAACCAGAATATTCGTCAATTCAAGGGGTTACGCAAACGTTATAGAGCCTTTAACGTCTCCATAGCAGGACAGGATGTGCCGTTTACCGATCTTTTGTCAAAAGCCGATATTATGATCAACCGGTCGTCCTCGACGCTCCTTGAGGCATGCAATGCCGGTATTCCCGTCGTGATCGTCAACCTGTCGGGCCGGCCGGATTATTTTGATGCATGCGAACGCGGCGCAGCTCTCGGCGTCTACCGGGAAGAAGACCTGCCCGGGGCTATCAGGACGATCCTGAACGATAAGGTGCGGCGTATTGACCTGATCGATAAAGGGCACGAATATTTCAAACGGTATGTCGATACTGAAAAAGATTTTTTTACAGAATCTTTGGCCTTGATCCGTACAGCGCCTACCTTTCTTTGACACTCTTGTTACATTCCTGTTACCTTTCGGGCCTGCAAATCAGGTATATTTAAAGCATACAAAAGTAAGAAGAAGGATAAAACTATATGCACAAAATAAAATATTTAAAAAAGTCACTATCCGTAATAATTACGATCGCTTTTTTATTGAATTCTCTGGGCATCGAGCCATCGTTTGCCCAGCACCCTGTAGGGGCAGGACAATCTTCTGCCCCTACAACCTCCCCCATGACAGTCGATGCGATTTCTATTCTGCCGTCTCTCGGCAGTATTTCCGATTCTTACCGCGGGACGAACGGCAAGACCGTTATTCATATTCAGGATGCGCATTGTAATTATTCGTGCCAGCATTCGATCGATGGCTTGATGGACTATCTCAATAAAGAATATAAGGTCTCCACGGCGCTTCTTGAAGGCGGCGCCGGAAAATATGATTTATCACTTTTTACCGATATCAACGACAGCTCCTTACGTCACAAAGTCTCGGACTACTTTGTCAAAGAAGGCCGCCTCAACGGCGCGGAATTTTTTGCCATAAATAATCCCGGCAGGATCACTTTACGGGGCCTTGAAGATCCGACCCTTTATCGGGAAAACCTGAAGGCGTATCGGGACAGCCTCAAAGATAAAGACGAGGCCGAAAAGGTTTTAGAAATGCTCCGGTATTACCTTGCAAACCTCAAAAGCCATATTTATTCCCCTGAACTCCAAGAGTTTGATGCCGAGAAAGGTAACTATAGCGAAAAAAGGATAGAGTTCAGCGCGTATCTTGATTACTTAGCCGGGATCTCGAAAGAAACCGGTATAGACCTTGCGATATACAAGAATCTCCGTATGCTGATGGAGATATTGGAGCGGGAAAAGGGGATAGATTTTAAAGCCGCTAATGCCGAACGGGAAACGCTTATAGACGAGCTTACCAAAAGGCTTTCCAGAGTTGAGCTTGAGACAATGGCGGCTCGATCGGTCGAGTTTAAAGAAGGAGTTCTTAAGGAACAGGAGTTTTACGCCTATCTCTTCCGCAAGGCAAAAACAGTCGGCCTTACCATTACCACGACCTATCCGAACCTTGAAAAGTATAGACAGTATGTCGAGGCGTATGACGGTGTCGATAAGATCATCTTGTTTGATGAGATCGAGCGTCTTGAAAATGGTATTGCATCAAAACTCTGCCAAAATGATACACAGAAAGAGCTGTACCGGCTTGCGCAGCATCTTGACATGCTTAAGAACCTTTCCAACATAACGCTTACACGCCAGATGTACGACCAATATATCAGGACGAAGGATTCTTTGACTGTGGCTGTCTATCGTTCATTTATCGAGCGCGAGGCGCCGCAAAATATCAAGTCAGCTTTTTATTGGTCATTGCGAGGAGTCCGTCCCGCGAAGCGGGACGAGACGACGAAGCAATCTAACAATGATTATAGCAATGCTAGATTGCTTCGCTTCGCTCGCAATGACGATAGAATAGATATTCTTGATAACTATCGGCTCCAAATGGAAAAATTCTATGACCTTGCCTTGAAACGCGACGGCGCATTCATGAAAAACATAGAAGTCGCGGCCAGGAAAGACGACACAATCATTATGGTGACCGGCGGTTTCCATACAGAGAATATGAAGCAATTGCTTAAAACCAAAGGATATTCCTATATTACCGTAATGCCGAAACTTGACGGTAATACGGAAAGCCCTTATTTCAGGGTGCTCTCAGGAGGGAAAAACGAAGTCGAGCGTGTTATCGAAAGTGCGCTTTCGGCGATCGCTGTTCCGAGCATGCTTGATGAAATGGGTATCGCGGATCCGGACGGTAGAGTGGCAGTTCGTGTTATCCAGGAACTCCTGGGGCAGGGACGAGTGGTGCTCCTGACTCCCGAAGGAAGATATATTATTTTGTCGACCGAACGGACGGGTGGTTCTAAAGAAGCCGGCCAGATCGCGGGGGAAAAAATATATCAGCGAAATGTTAGCAGTCTTCGATCCGAAGAAAAAGTATTGCCGGTAAAAATTAAAGCACAAGTAGTTAACTACACTACCTTCGATGATTTTGCCAAGAATTACCGCTTTATCCCTGATTGTTCAGGGCTGTCAGTATCTTTAGATGACGCGATAGACAGGGAAATGAACGCGGCAATTTTTGCGGTGAACTGGATCCGAAAGGTGCGGGGTCTCATGGACACGAATAACAGAAAAGACAGCCCGCTTATCATCTGGCAAAATATGCGAACCGGCGGTTTATATCCGTATCTTACGCCTGAAATTAAACAGAAGATGGGCATTGTCGACCTTCAAATCTCTGGAGACGGCGATATTATAGGCGACATTGAAGCCTGCAGGGGAGCACGATACATCCTAGCGCAAGGCCGGCTGGCGTCCCGGGATGTTCCGCGCAAAGACAACATTGTTAGAAATATTGCCAAGGCAGGGATAACGTTGAATGCGCCGATCGTAATGATAGACCATTCAAGTGGAAAATTATCAGGCGCACAAGGACATATTGTCCATAATATGGCCCGTAGTTTACCCGTCTCTTGTATCCCGGTCACGGGATATTTTGACAAGGATAAACTATTGGCGCCCTCAATATTCGCGGATAAATCGTTTCTTTTGCTTTTAAATGCGAATAACGCTCCGCGGTCGACGATTGAATCCGAGGAGACCGCTTCCTACTTCAATGATCAAAATCAACTTTTGGGGCCGCAGAGCGGACAAAAGGTGCGTATAGGCAACGATGTTATGGGATTGGACGAAGCATTTAGGGCATTATATGGCGCGCGCATGGATCAAGCGATATTGCCTTTGTTAAAAGAAAAGGGTAGCCCTAACGTGACCCGCGGCGCAACAAACGGATTAGGCCCCGGATCTACGGCTTTTATGACTCCGGGGACTATCGCTTTAGCGTTCGGCATGGTTTCCGGAAGCGCTTTATGGATACTGGCAGGCGTTGCGCTCATAGCTGCGCCGCTGGTGATCTGGCTCTTCCGCCATTATATGAGGAAGCCCTTAATGAGGACGTTGCCTCCGCACTTCAAGGTCGACAACGAGGACTATGCCAGAGAGACATTGGAGAGGGTTTTCGGTATTATGCCCGACGTTGCGGCCCAAAAACTGTTTAAACGCGTCAAGGCACTTGATTATCCGGATATGAGGGAAAAGACAGGCGGCTTTTCCCTCGGTGAAGACGGCGCCATAAAGATGGGGATGTGCCCTGATCCGCTGCGTTTTACCGAAACAGCGCTCCATGCAATCATGTATGCCTTTAGGAGCAGCCCAGACAACGTTCAATGGTCCGGCGTGTATGATAACGGCTTGGCATTGTATATCCTGTATCCGGCAAAGTTCCGGGCTATAGCCAGGGAAGACCTGACCGGCAGGTGGGGACAGGTTTACCGGTTCTTAAAATCAGAGATATTCGATGAAAAGGAATATACGGAACGGGAGGCGAAGGCGCTTCATGCGTACCTGGAAAAGACGCGTAAACGGTTGAGGAACAAATTTAAAGGAATCGAGATTTTACTCCATATGATGGATTCATTGCACAGCACCGACTCCGATTGGGACGTTTCCATAGAGGCGTTACAGGAACGTGGGGACGCTAAAGGCGGTTTTGTTGAGATAGGGCCTGCTGATAATATCAGACAGACCGTCATGCCCGACATGACCGATACGGTTAGCTTCGGTACGATAGGTGGCAACGCCGGGCATGAGGGATGGGAGGAATTATTAGCCGATACACAGTTCTTATCGGGTGTGGATATGATAGCTGCAGATTTTGACGGTGTTATTAAGAAGAGAGAACAAGGAAAGGTTGAGAATAGATTTACCGATATCATAAGATCGTTGTTGGATAAACGGAGTGTAGCACATGTTTTGGTTACCGGTGAGGTTTTTGGCGAAGTAGAGAAAAGGCTCGGCCCGCGTTTCGGCTGGGACAGGATAAACCTGACCGAGGCCGACAGGGATTTATTTTGGCTGATCATGTCAACGGGTGCGATAGCACGGACCGTGACGGATAAATATAATTTTAAAAAGATACAGGGTTTTGGCGAAACGGATCTTAATAACGCGGAAGGAAGGATAGTGGTGGCAGTAGAAGAGATCGTCAGGGACGCCGGGCTTGGCGAAGCGCTGGATACAGGTACGATACAGATCCAAAAAAGCTCTGAAGGGGTTTCGATTGAACTTGAAAAATTAAACGACGCAGACATTTTAGTATATAAAGGTAAGATATTGCCGCGGCTCAGGAAAGAATTCCATCAGATCGAAGGTGTTCTTGATACCGCGGAGGTCGTTTGCTCAGCGACAGCCATAGATATTATTGCCAGAAGCAAAGGCAGCGCCCTGGCGCAGGCCATACGTCTTAAGAAAGCGACAAGGGTGTTTATCTTTGCGGATTCCGTAGGGACAAAGGATGATCCGGGAAACGACCGTTCTATGCTTGAACTTACCGAAAATCAGCTTAAGACATGGGAACCGGATATAGATTGGAAGGTCGAGCTGGTAAAGATATATGTCGGCATAGAACCGAAAGAAAATGTTCCGGAGGGCTGCATCATCGCCCCGCGCCCAGGGCCGGATTCGACGTTTGAAATCTATGATGCCGTAGACAGAGCAAAAACCGGCAACGTCACTTGCGGCACGATATGCGAGGCCGGGCACCAGGAATTATTGGACCCTGAGATCAAAAAGTTTTACGAAGGGCTCTGGAGTAAATGGCGGCCCGGACAAACGCGGGATCTTGATGCGGATCCGTTGAGGCAGAGAGAAGTCATAGATGCGCTCAGCGAGACAGGTGTTTTACAGGAATACGGTGCCGTGAAGGACCAGATCGAAGAAATAATAAGTCATATACGTCGAGAAGGAAAGATCCCTGATTCCGTCGATATCC